>DATHOI010000473.1:0-14258 GCA_035485095.1 Polyangiaceae bacterium
CACGTCTGGCGCGGCAAAATCAGCGCGCGCGACGCCACGCGGACAGAGCACGAAGGGCGCTGGCCCGACGATGCCGCGCCAGGCACCGCAGGCCCATTCCGGACGATCGGCGGCGCCGTGCAGCGCGATCACGATCGGTCGCGGCTCGGTCGCACCGACCGGCACGGCGAGCGCGGCCTTGCCGAAGCCGTCCACATCGAGATCGACGAGCCAGCTCTCGGCCGCGAGCGGCGCGAGCTTCGGCCCGCGCGGAGCCTGCGAAACGTCCGCTGCGCTCGGACGCGGCTTGTGTCGACAGCTGGCCAGCGCGGGGAGAGCCAGCAGCGCGCCGAGCACGACGCGCTTCATCATTCGCGGGGCCCGGAAATGAGCCGATTCACAGGCGTGCCTGACCACGACAGAGATCGTCCCACAACTCTAACGTCAGCACCACATAACGGCCGGCTTGTCGCACCCAAAGTGACTCGCTCCGCGCGACGGTCGCTAGGTCCAGGGCGCGCTTCTTGATCTTGAAGGAGCTCGTCAGCTCGAGCGACGGCACTGGCCGCACGAAGCAAGGCCTGGCATGGCTCGGCAATGCGCTCGCCGCCTCCGCAAAGCGTTGCGGGTCGAATGCGCCGTCGCTCACGACCTCGGCGAAGCCTGCACGGCCGGGATAGCCGGGCACGCTCACCCCGAACACGGCCACCGCCGCGCGGCCCAAGCCGGCAGATAAGGCGCGCTCGACTTGTAGCGCCGAAACGTTCTCGCCCTTCCAGCGATAGCCGTCACCCAAGCGATCGACGAAGTAGAAGTAACCGTCGCGGTCGCGACGCAGGACGTCGCCAGACCGGAAATACGCATCGCCGACCTCGAATACGTCGCGCGCGATGCGCGCCCGCGAGGCCACGTCGTCGGTGTAACCCGCAAAGGCTCCGAGCGGATCTCGCGCACTCGGGAAAACCCTGAGCAAGAGCTCCCCCGGCTCGTCGACGGCGCAGGCCTCGACGCGGCCGTTCGCGGCACGCCTGAGCTCGCCGCGCTCCGCGTTCAACTTGGCCAAGCGAAAGCCGCGGCTGCGTTCGAAGGGCACGTGACCGAGCGAGCCCACTTTGCCGGTCAGGTTCAAGATTGCGCTCGGCGCCTCTGTCGACGCATAGAACTCGTGAATCTTCGGGCCACCTAAGCGGCGCTGAAAGTCGAGCCAGATTTCTGGCTCCAGCCCGTTGCCCACGGCGACGCGAAGCCGAAGCTCGCTCGGCAGCGGCGGCGCAGCGGCGGCGCGTAACACCGCGCGGCAGACGTCACCGATGTAGAGCGTAGCGGTCGCGCCGTAGCGCACTAAGTCAGTTTCGAATTCTCGGGCGCTGAACTTGCGACGTAGGGCGACCGGCACGCCGGCCACCAGTGCTGCGCCCACCCCAATCAAGAGTGCGCTCGAGTGATGGAGCGGAAGCGCGCAATACAACTTGTCGCCCGCGCGAAACTCGAAGGCCACGCTACCGAAGATCGTGGCGGCTGACCGCGCCCGTGAGTGACGTACACGACAGGGCTTCGGAAGGCCGGTGGTGCCGGAGGTGAAAATGAGCACGAAATCCGCCTCGGGATCGGCACGCGACTCGGCGAGCGGCGCGACGCGCTCGGCGAGGGCCTCCACTTCGCCGTCGCCAAAGGCGAGCACCGCGCCGGCGACGCCAGAGCCGAGCGCGTCCACTGCGGCGCGGTACGTCACTTCCACCAACGTCAAGCGAGGCTTGACCGTCCCTAAGGCGTGCGCGAGCGGCTCACCAGAGAGCTCCGGGTTGAGCAGTGCCGCAGCGGCGCCCGAGTACGAGATGGCGAGCAGCAAGAGCAAGTAGCTCGGCGAGTTGCCACCGATCAACGCGACCACGTCACCCCGCTCTACGCTTCGCTGAGCAAGCAGCGCAGCCAGCGTTCGAATCCGCGCCCACGCCTGCCCAAAGCTCACGCGCTCTTGGTCCAGCTCGCAGAATAATCCTTCAGGGTTATTCTGCGCGTGTGCTTCCAGCCAGGCCAGCCAAGGGGCAGTGCCGGACGCCTTCGCGCGGCGTACGGCCGGCAGTACCCGAGTAACCAAGACTGGGACACGGGCGAGCTCCGACGCTCGCTTTTGGAACCAGCTCATCAGCCGAGCGGACTCACGGTGCACACATGTTGTTCTTGCCCTGCACGTTGCAGGTCTTGGCGTTACAGCACACGCCGCTCGAGCACGAGTCCGTTCCGCATTGCACGCCACAGCTTGCGCCCTGACAGGTCACGGGCGCGGGGCAAGCGATGCCACCTCCGCAGTCGATCGTCGTGTCGCCGGAGGCGTCGCTCTCCACGCCGCTGCCGCAGGCGTTGTCCGCGTTGCAGTCCACGTTGCAAGTGCTCGAGCCCTGCGCGCAGAGCACCTTGCCGGAGCAAGCACCCTTCGTGTTGCAGTGGATCTCGCAGTCTTGGGCGCTACAGCTGATCTGGCTGTTGCACGAGCCCTCGGTGGCGCAATCGATCGTGCATTGACTGCCGCCGCAGAGCACGCCGTTCGGACAGCTCGACATGCCCGTGCACTGGATGTCGCAACGCGACGCTTGCGTGCAATCGATACCGCTCGAGCACGCCGACATCCCGCCGCACACGACACGGCACGCGACGCCTGCCGGGCACTTCACCTGGTTGGTGCACGTGCCCTGCAGGCTGCAGTCGATCACGCAGACATCGCCTTGGCACGTGCCGACACCGGCGCACGCGCTCGCGCAATCTGCCGTTGGCGCGCCCGCGACGCCGCCACCTTGCGCGGAGCTGCCCGCCTGAGCCGTGCTCCCGCCTTGGGCGGCGCCGGCCAAATTCGAAGAGCCGGCTTGTCCCGGCGCGGCGCCGGAGCCCGAGCCGTTGGCGGCCGCAAAGAGATCTTGCCCAGCCGGCGAACCGCAAGCGGCGGAAAAGAGCAGAACGCTCGTGACCAGCATCAGCGACGCGCGCATCTCGGACCTCGTTGAAGCAAGCAAGCTCACTCTCCGCTCGAAAGAGACGTTGAATGAAAGCATACTTCTTCATCCGGCATGCGCGAGTACAACTTCGATGGCTTAGTGGGTCCCACCCATCACTACGCCGGGCTCAGTTATGGAAACCTGGCCAGCTCGCAGCACCGCGGCGAGCCGAGCAACCCGCGCAGCGCCGCATTGGAGGGCCTTGAAAAGGCCTGGTTCGTGGCGAAGCTGGGCGTCGGGCAGGCTTTGCTGCCGCCGCCGCTGCGCCCGAATTTGCGCGCTCTGCACCAGCTTGGTTTTTCCGGGACCAGCCGCGACGTTCTGCCGCGAGTGCTACGCAGCGCGCCGGAGCTGCTGGCGCTCACCTCGAGCTCATCGGCGATGTGGGCGGCGAACGCGGCGACGGTTGCGCCGTCCAGCGACACTACCGACGGTCGTGTGCATTTTACCCCTGCCAACCTGTCGTCCATGTTTCACCGCAGCCTGGAGGCGAGCGCGACAACCGCGACATTGCGTGCCATTTTCGGCGATTTGCGGCACTTCGTCGTACACGACGCGCTGCCCGCGGGTGAGCTCTTCGCCGATGAAGGCGCTGCCAATCATCTGCGCCTCAGCACGACGCGCGGCGTCGTGCACGTCTTCGGCTGGGGCCGCGAGGCCAGCTCCGGGCCTCGCCCACGAGCCTACCCCGCGCGCCAAACCCGTGAAGCGAGCGCGGCTTGCGCGCGCTTGCATGGCCTACGCGCCGATCAGTTACTGTTTCTGCAACAGGCGCCAGAAGGCATCGACGCCGGCGCCTTTCACAGCGACGTATTGGCGGTTGGGAATGCCCAACTGCTGTTGGTTCACGAGCTTGCGTTCGTGGGCGGAAGCACGGGCCTCGCGCAGCTCCGCGCATGCCTCGGTGAGGAGCTGGAGATCGAGCTGGCGACCAACGCCGAGCTCCCAGTTGGCGACGCAGTGCGCGCTTACCCATTCAACTCGCAATTGGTGAGCCTGCCCGAGGGCGGAATGGCCATCATCGCCCCGGAAGAAAGCCGTGCCTCGCCCAGCGCGCGCGCTTTTTTGGAGCGCGT
Source organism: Polyangiaceae bacterium (assembly GCA_035485095.1). Classification (GTDB taxonomy): domain Bacteria; phylum Myxococcota_A; class Polyangia; order Polyangiales; family Polyangiaceae; genus PMG-095. The sequence goes on from DATHOI010000473.1 coordinate 4,046, forward strand.
ACTGGCCGGGCGGAATCCGGTCAACGCCGTGCACTACGTGAACGTCAACGGCTCGATGAAAAACGGCGGTGGTCCCGCCTGCTTGCGACTGCGTGTCCCGCTCAACGACGCCGAGAGCCGCGCGATTTCTGGACGCGTGCTGCTCGACGCTCCGCTGTACCAAGCCGTGCACTCCTGGATCTCGGCGTCCTATCGAGATCGCGTCGCGCCAGCTGACCTCGCCGATCCGGATTTCTTCGAGGAAAATCAGCGCGCCCTGGCCGAGCTATCCGCGTTGCTGCGCGTGCCGATCGATCTTTACGAGTAGCCTCGGCCGCCAGCTCGACCGTTATTTGGCGAACCAAATGCCATACAACTGCCCGTGCGTTCCGCTCGGGCGAGAGCGCGTCACGGCCTCCGAAAAACCGAGCTGCGTCAGCTTGACCTGGTCGTGAAAACAGCGCGTCTCGGTCGCTGCAATGCTCGCCACGCCGGCCAGACCAGCGGACCAATCACGCGGCATCGGGCGCGGCGCGGCGGCAGGAAACTCGGAGCTTTGCGGACCATAGACCGGCACGCGCAGATCCGAAACGCGGTACAGACCCGTAGGGTACGAGCCCGGGCACGCAAACACGGCCACGGTGTCGTTGAACGGTTCGGTTGGGGCCGTGCTCGGCATTTCTGACAGGCGCAGCCCGCCGAACGAGCCCACGATCGGGGCGCGACGGATCATGAAGTCGAAGAACATGATGTCGCCCGCGAGGGAGTCCGTGCCCTTGCTCTTCGGTGCCCACAGAATGTGCGTCGCGCCCAAGCCCCGATACAGATCGTACACGGCGCGCGGCGTGGACTGTAGGCCGTAGCTGATGCCGTACTCGAACGGGAAGCGGTCCATGATCGACTGCGCTTCGAGCCCGAGGTGGTTGTTTTCGTCGTGCACCACGACGCGCGCGTGCTTGGGCAACGCGGCGGCGACGGCTTGAAACTGCTCTTGGACCGCAAAGCGCGTGTCGTAGTTGTGCTCGAAGCCGCTCGACAATAAATCGATGCTTTTTTTGAGCGGGGATTTCGCCATGGCGTGGGTCTGAAAGAAATACACGTCCCCGCCCCACACGACTTGCAAACCGATCAGCACACTCAGCGCGGAGCTCGCAAAGAGTCCTAGTCGCCAAATCGAGATCACGAGCGCGGCGGTGGCCGCGGTCATCAGCGGCATGATGCCCTGCAAATATCGGTCTTGGTGATGAACCCAAAACCAAAACAGAATCGACGCGTGCACCCAGCCGATCACACCCCACAACCTGAGTCGAGACCGACACAGCAAGAGACACGGCAAGAGCAGCGTAAAAAGTGATCCGAAGACCGGCGTCTGACCGTGGAAGCGCGCCCAGTCGTTCGGAACGAAGGAGAACGTCGCGAGCGCCTTCAAGGACGTGAGCAGGCCTGACAAATTGTGCGGCGGCTGCCACATGTTGGCCTCTTCGTAGGCCCACTTGAGGCGGTAGGCGGACTCGCTAGTCCAAGGCCGAACGTGTAGGTAGTGATTCAGAATCGGGTACACGGGGTCGCCGTGCCAAATCCAATTGGTCAGCCAAAGCGGAGCGCTGCACAACAGCCCGACGCCCGCCGCCAACAACGGTCCGCGCCAGTAGTCGTAGCGCGGCCTGACGCTTTGCCTAGCTCGGAAATTTGCTAGCAGTAACTGAACCGTGCGCACCAAAACGAGCAACACCGGGATCGGAGCCAAGAGCAGCGCCGTGGTCTCCTTGACCATCGCCGCAGCGCCGAGCAAGAGGCCGAGCAGCGCACACCAGCGTGGCGAGAGCTCACGCCAAGCGAACAGCGCGGCCAGGCAAATGGGGACGCCATACATGGCGCCGAAATGGTCTGCGCCCACCGCCAGACTGCTGTCGTACAGCAGGACTCCTGGAAACAGGAAGCGCGCTGCCCAGACCGCGCGTGGATCGGCGCGGGGCACGAGTCGACGCACGAGCGCCGGGATGCCGATCAACGTCGTGACCAAAAAGGTCACGAACTCGAGGTGCGCCGACAGCACCATGCGATCGAAGAGCCGGCTTTTCGGCAGCAAGAATGCCCACGAAAAGAGGTAACTCGTGAAATGCGGGCGCGAATCGAAGACCCAGCCTTCCCGCAGCGGGCGAATGCCGCCGTACGCGACATAGTCCTCGGCCAACGCGAGGTGCTTCCAACGTGAATCGAACTGCACGTTTTCAGGCGACAGGATCAGGAAGTAGACCGCGAGCAGACCAATGAAACCAAAACTTACTGCGAGCAGGCCGGTGACGCCGAGCGGACGGGCACGAACGCGCAGCAGGCGCGCTCGTTGCGACAGGCGGCGAAAGAGTCGCTGCAGCTCCTCCGAACCGATCAGCAAGAGGCCGAGCGGCAACACGAAGAACAGAGCCGGCCGATACAGCTGGCACGCACCCGCCAGGAACATGGCGAGCTCGAACTCGAAGAGGCCAATCGCAAACGACAGGCTCAAGATTTCGAGCGTCGGTAGGCGGCGCACGCCCAGCTTGCGCAGCGTGAGCGCGCCGAGCCCGAAACTTGCGCCAGCGCAGACCAACGCGCACAGCCAATAGGCGGCATAGCGCCAAAACAGCCAGTGTGTGACCGGGTAGTGCTGATTGACGACGCTCGCGAAGACGACGAGCCCGCCCAACAAGAGCAGCGCCGCGGCTCCGTCCCGCAGGCGTTTGGCCTCGGGGATCTTCACGAACCCACCGACTGCGCCTGCTCGACACGGTCGCCGTGTCGGGCGCGCCACGCGGCGCCGATTCGAGTCGAGAGAAAGGGGGTCACGGTGTGGGGACCCGACCCCAATAGCCCGTTGGCGCGCGCGTGGCGAGCGCCAAGTCTCAAGCCCGTGCTCTCGCCGAACCTCAGTCGAGCGCGACGCGTTCGCCGGTCGCGACCACGCGGTACGAGCGCACCGATTGGTCCATCGCGGCGAACACCGAGCCAATCAGACCCGCGTCGTCGCCCAGTGCGCTCACGACGACCGGAACTCGACTGCCTTTCAGCGAGTGTCGCGCCATCGAGGCGCGCGTGCCTTCGAGCAACAGATCGCCGGCTTCCATCACACCACCACCGAGGACGACCATTTGCGGATCGAGGATGTTCACCAGGTACGAAACACCGACGCCCAAGTGCTCGCCGACCTCACTGAAGATACGCCGGGCAACGGCGTCCCCCGCGCGCGCGGCTTCGGCAACCGCGGCCGCATCGATCACGGGCAGCGCGCTCATCGAGCTGGCTTCGCCGGCGGCGAGGGCCGCTTCGGCGGCGCGCACGATGGCGCGCCCGCTGACCAAGGTCTCCAAACAGCCGCGCATGCCACACGCGCATTCCAAGCCGCCGTCCACTACCGCGCAGTGGCCGATTTCGCCGCTGAAGCCCTGCGTGCCGGAAAATGTGTGACCGTCGATCACGATGCCCGCGCCGACACCCGTGCCAACGTGTACCCAAGCAAACGAACGCACTCCCTTGGCGACACCGACGCGCCCCTCGGCGATGGCGCCCGCGCTAGTCACGTTGTTGACCACAACCGGCACGCCGAGCGCTGCCACCAACATGTCGCGAATCGGGACCTCGTTCCAATCGAGGTTCGGCGCCATGGCGACGCGGCCACTCGCAGCGTCGACCATGCCGGGTACGGTCACGCCGACGGCCTGCAACCGGTCGCGCGGAAAGCCCGCCTCCTCGCACACTTCTTCGACCAGCGCTGCGGCTGAGGCGACCATCGCCTCGGGATCACCGTGCAACGTGGGCACCTCACGCCGGACGCGGATCTCGCCGCGCGCGTCGGCGAGCCCGACCGTGGTCGTGTTCACCCCAATGCAGATACCGAGATATGCCGCCGAGGCGTCGTTGAACTCCAGCAGGCGAGCACGACGACCTCCGCTGGCCACTGTCTTGCCGTAGCCGACCTCTTGAACGATGCCGCGCGCCAGAAGGTCCTCGACGATGGCCGACACCGTCGGCTTGGTCAGCGCCGAGCGCCGCGCCAGATCCGTGCGCGAGACGCGTCCGCCTCGCCGGATGATGTCGAGGACAATCGAGCGATTGACCTCGCGCATGGCACGACTATCGACCTTCCCTTGGACGTCTTGCTGCATGTTCTTCACCGGGGGTTCGGGAACTAGTTCCAGTTCGAGAGCTGCACCTGGCGCGACCGCGCCGGATACTGCGAACGAACTGCAGTGTAGCACCGGTTCCAGGTTTTGCCCTGAGACCGTTTCCATATCGGATCACAAAAACGACGTTGGCCGCGGCACTGGGGCGCGAACCGACACCTGGATTGCAAGTTTCTAGCTCGGCGAAAAAGCCGAGCTCCACTCCGGCGCTGTTCGCTGAAGAGCGCGGTGCATGCGCGACTTTCGCCGTCTTACTGCCGTGCAGAGCGACAGGGGTCGCTGAATTTTTCGCTCAGGTACCCGCAACCTGCGTCGGGCAGGCGCGTATCGGAGCTGTATCGCTTCGACGTTAACCGTCGATGGAACTGACGAACTGTCGATACATGCTCGCGTATCGGCCACCATGAGACAAGAGATCGCGGTGCGAGCCGCGTTCCACGATCCGGCCTCGATCGAGCACCAAGACCAAATCCGCGTGCCGAATCGTACTGAGACGGTGAGCGACGACGAAGCTCGTACGGCCGCGCAATAATTTGGCCAAAGCGCCCTGCAAACGCGCTTCAGTGAGGGCGTCCACCGAGCTCGTTGCTTCGTCCAAAATCAGGATCCGAGGATCGGCCAGCATCGCGCGCACGAAACAAATGACTTGGCGCTGTCCGAGCGAGAGGCCGCTGCCTTTTTCGCCGACTAGCGTGTGAAAGCCATTCGGCAGATCGGCTATCAGGTCACCGACACCGAGCGCCGCCGCCGCTGCCCGAACTTCGTCGTCGCTTGCCTCTGGTCGACCGAGGCGAATATTTTCGAGCACGCTGCCGCTGAACAAGAAATTCTCCTGGGTCACGCTGCCGATTTGCTTGTGCAGAGACTCGCTCGTGACGCCGCGAGTGTCGTGCCCATCGACCAGGATCGAGCCCGCGCTGGGCAGATACAGCTTCGCCGCGAGATTCACGACCGACGATTTGCCGCTACCGGTGAGGCCGACGAGCGCGACGGTCATCCCCGGTTCGGCTACGAAATTCAAATCGCTCAGTACGGTTTGATTCGGCAGGTAGCCGAACGACACCTCGCGGAACTCGACCTTGCCGGTGATCGGCGGCAGCACCACGGCGTCCTCGGCGTCCGTCCAATCCGGAACGGTATCGATTAGTCGGAACACGCGCTCGGCACCGGCCATCGCAGTGAGCGCCTGATTGTACTGATTGCCGATGTTGGGGATGGCCCCGAAAAACGCGTTCGACAAGAAGAGGAACTGGATCAGCGCCTTGAGCGGGACATCATGACCGAGCGCTTGGTAGCCGCCGACGACCAGCAGAATCGACAAAAAGAGTTGTCCGTTGAACTCCAAGAGCGGCAAAAACACCGCGGAATGGCGCGCCGCGCCCATATTGTACTTGGAATGATCGTAGATGAGCTGTCCGAACAAGCCACCGTTCACGTCCTGACGGACGAAGCTTTGGATCTCGCGAATGCCGTTGACGGATTCAGCGAGCGTCGCGGTAACGCGGCTGAAGCTCTCTTGCTGCGCGCGATACGCGCGGCTCAGCTTGACCCGGAAATGCCGAATCATCGCCCATAGGATGGGCGCCATGGTCAGCACGATCAAAAAGAGCTTCCAGTCGTAGTACAGCATGAGCAGCGCACTGATCAGCATGTTCCCACCCTGCACCGTGCTCACGAACGCGACGTCTTGAACGCCGACTCGCACGGCGTCTACGTCGGACGTGACACGCCCGATCAGGCGGCCAATCTGCGTCCGCTTGAAGAAGCTCATGGGCAGAGACAACAGGTGACCGTAGATCTCGTTGCGGAGATCGTGCACCACGGCTTCGCCCAAACGGAGCGCGAAGCGCATGCGAAACACGAAGCAGAATTCAGTGAAGCCCGCCAAGAGCAAGAAGCCCACGACGCCCAGCATGATGCCACGCGGGTCTTGGCGCGCGATCGGGCCGCTGATCACCGCGGCGATCGCCCAGGTCACGAGCGGCGTCTGAATCGCGCGCGTCACGACCAATACGATCAGCGTATTGCGCAGGGTTGCGTAAGGCTTCGTGTAGCCGAAGACTCGCCGGATCACCAAAAAATCGAGAGGGCGCTGCTCGGCGTTCTGTGACCGAGGGGGCTGACTCTTGCTCATGCGGCACCCTCGGGCTGGCCGAGCAGCGCGACGCTCTCGCGATCCGCCGCCTGCAGCGCCGCAGCCGTATAGTAGATGCCGCGGCGCAGCATCAGCTCTTCGTGGGTGCCGCGCTCCACGACCACGCCGCCCTGTAACACGACGATGCGATCGGCTCTGCGCAACGTCGCCAAACGATTCGCGACCACCAGTGTCGTTCGACCGACGGTCGCGCTGCTCATCGCCTCGAGCACCTCGTGCTCCGTCTCGGGATCGATCGCGGTCGTCGGATCATCGAGCAACAGAATCGGCGGCTTGAGCAGCAGGGCGCGCGCGATCGCGAGCCGCTGCCGTTGACCACCGGACAAATTGACCGCGCCCTCCGCGAGCACCGTGTCGTAGCCGTTCTCCATCTCCACGATGAAGGAGTGAGCGCCCGCGATCTTCGCGGCGTCCTCGATCTGCTCTCGCGTCGCGCTCGGGTGCCCGAAGGCGATATTTTCGGCAACGCTGCTCTTGAACAGCAAACTCTCCTGAAAGACGAGGCCGATGTTCCTACGCAAAAAGTCCAATTCGAGCTCGCGCACGTCGACGCCGTCGACGAACACGCGACCCGAGGTGGGGTCGTGAAAGCGCGGGATCAGCTCGAGCAGCGTGCTCTTGCCAGCCCCGGTCACGCCGACGATCGCGACGCACTGCCCGGCGGGGATCTCCAGATCGATGCCAGACAGCGCTTCCGGCGCGCCCGGCGCATAGGAGAAGCCGACTCCTTCCAGACGAATCTCACCCTTGATCGCGGCGCGCTTGACCGGTGTGGCTGGCGTCTCGACACCCAACGGCGCGTCGAGCACCTCGAACACGCGGCGCGCGCCGATCAGGCTTTGTTGCAAGGTATTGATGATGCCGGCCATGCTCGCGACCTGGCTCGAGAATTGCTGCAAGAGGCCGGCAAATACGATCAAATCACCGAGCGTCATCGCGTGGTGCGCAACCAGCCAGCCCCCGTAGAACAGTAAGATGCCGATGTTCAACTCGGTGATGAATTGCACGGCCGGACTGAAGCGGCTGACGTTGATGAAGATGCGCTGCTGTTGGTCGCGAACCGCTCGGTTTTTCTCGAGGAAGCGCTGATATTCGAAGGCCTCGCGACCGAACACTTTGGTCACCTGAATACCGTGGATGCCCTCCGACATCGCCAGCACCATGTCGTCGACTAGGTCGCGGTTCTTGTTGTAAGCGGGGCGCGCCCAGCGCGCGAATATCGACGTCGCGAGCCACAGCAGTGGCGTCAGAAACAGGCAAGCGAGCGTCAGGGTGGCGTGCGTGCGCGCCATGTATACGACATACACGACCAAGGACAGGATCATGATCGCACCCTGCAACAGCACGCCGTCCACGAAAGAGCGCACCGATTGCACGTCGCCCGTCACGCGATTGATGATCGAGCCGCTGGCATTGTCGTCGAAGAAACGAAAGCTCAGGCGCTGCAGCTTGTCGAACACTCGCGTGCGGAGCTCGGGCACGAGCTTCAGGTGAATCAGCTTACCGACCGCGATCGAATACGAGTAATTGAGAAAGCCGCGCGTCGCCGCCATGCCCAGCACGAGCAGGCTGATGGCAAACAAAGTGTGACGCGGCGACCAAGCGCCGGGCGGCGCGATTCCGAGCGGCCAATGCGGACCCGGCGTACCCGGTTGCAACGCCGCGCGCGTCACGTCGATGGCCACGCCGCTGAAGCCGAGTCCGGAAATGCCGAGCGCCAGCAGCACGACCTGAAAGGCGAACACGGTCAGGCAGTCGCGGCGGTACTGCCAACTGAGCGCGAGCAGCCGCCGCAAGAGCCGCGCGCTACCGGATGAACTGCGACTTGGTCCGTCTGACATCTTCGAACCGCTGCGGGGCGGGGCGTTCAGCGTGGCTGCACTGGCCGCTCGCGCGAACGCGATAGCTCAAGCAGGCCAGCGTATCAATGCGGTTTCTGCGCCATTTGCCGAGTCCTGACTTTAGGCTGGGAACTGCTGTCGTGGCGGCATGCTCGGACGGTTTTTCGGTCTTCGGACATGCGCGCTCAGTCATGCACGGCCTCGCCGCCGATCGTGATCTCACCCTCTGCAATTTCGATGTCGGCGCTGTGCTCGATCTTCTCGATCTGGCCGTCCCGAATATGGACCACGCGATCGGAGTTCTTCAGCATCTTGTGATCGTGCGTGGCGGTCACGATCGTCACGCCGTCGTCCACCGACAGCGACTTCAGGATGGAAATCACCTCGGCGCCCGTTTTGAGGTCGAGGTTGGCGGTGGGTTCGTCTGCCAAGATGATGCTCGGGTCGTTGACGAGCGCGCGCGCGATGGCCACGCGCTGCTGTTGACCACCGGAAAGCTCCGAGGGGCGATGGTCGAGCCGATGCCCAAGCCCCACCTGCTCGAGCCGCCTGCGAGCTGCAGCTTCCGCCTCTTCGCCGGAGGCCCCCAGAAAAACTCGCGGCAATGCCACATTTTGCAGAGCGCTGAGCGACGCGATCAGGTTGTAGGCCTGAAACACATAGCCCAAGTGGTGACACCGCACGTAGGCGAGCTGACGGCTGGGCAGCGTCGTCAAGTCGAGCGAACCGATGCGAACCGTCCCCTCACTCGGCCGATCGAGCGCGCCCACCACGTTGAACAACGTGGACTTACCGGAGCCCGAGGGACCCATGATGGACAAGTATTCACCGCGGTAGATGTCCAGACTCACCTTGCGCAGCGCGAACACTTGCTCGCGCTTTCGACCGTAGATTTTCGACACGCCGCTGACCTCGATCAGGCGTGCTCCGCGGGCGATTCCAGATTGAACCTCGGTCATGACGCTCAATACGGAAGCGTGAACACGCTCTTCGAGATGAACGTGATGCCGATACCGAGGGTGCCGATCAAGCCGACGCCGCAGCTGAAACCAGCAAACAGCACCGGGATGTACGTGAGCCAGAGCGGGCCGAAGCGTTTTCTGAAATAGAAGCGGCCAATCAACGCGCCGACGAACTGCGGGATAATCACGAAGGGCAGGGTTTGATTGAGCCCGCGCACGACGCCATAGATGAAAAATACGGGCGCACCGAGCCAAGACAGCCCCGCAAAGAGCAGGCCGCCCACGCCCACACCCGCCAAAATGTAGTGCACGTTGAAGGCCTTCTCGAACTCGGTGAAGCCGCCGAGCGTCGAGGAGTACACGACCGCTTGATTGGCCGCGGTCACCTCCCACCATTGCTGCGCGAACAAGTATTGCGAGCTCGGGATCGGACCGAGTCCCCAAATGAAGTGGGCGAACAGCAACGAGCCGCCCACGATAATCGGGGTGAGCAGGATTTCGGACTTCCAAATCGAGCGGAAGCTCGTGCCGGTCAGCTCGCACTGGCGATAAAAGACCGTCATTTGCCCATAGTTGTGGAGCGGTATGGGCAAGAACCAAATCGCAACGCCGCGGTAGCCCGAGAGGATGAAGGTCGCTTCGCGTACGAACGGGATGTTCAGCACCTCACCGGCGACGCCTTCGAGACGCGCGGTGACGTAACTGATGACTGGCGTGTAGATCAGCGCGTAGAAGGCCATCACCCACACCACTGGCCAGTAGATGTGGCCATCGGCGATGTTCAGCAGGTACATCGACACGCCGATGTAGAGCGTCGTAACCAGCAGATACACCGCGAAGATCAGCGCGGGGGCAATGTCACCGCGGCCCGCCGGTACCGAAATCGACAATTTATCGCTGGAGAGCACGCCCGTCTGCCGCGCTTTTCGGGCTTTGCTGAGCGCCTTGCCCACGGACACGAAGCCCGCCACCGCCACCGCCAACCCAATGCCCACAGCGAAGCTGAAGTAGAAGTCGATCTGATTCTTGTAAAAGGTGGTCTGCATGTTGTCGCCCGGGTTCCACGAGCGAAGCACGCCGACCGCCGGGCTATGCAAAATGGGATTGAGCACGACT
>DATHOI010000474.1:0-4096 GCA_035485095.1 Polyangiaceae bacterium
GGCGTCACGCTCACCGCGCAGCAGCCCTACAACAATGTCGCGCGCGTCGCGTTACAGGCCCTGGCGGCGGTGCTCGGGGGCACGCAATCCCTACACACCAACTCGCTGGATGAAACGTACGCGTTGCCCACTGAAGAAGCCGTCACCGTGGCCCTTCGCACGCAGCAGATCTTGCTCCATGAATCCGGCGTAGCGAGCGCGATCGACCCGCTGGCAGGGAGCTACCACGTGGAGTGGGTCACCAATCGCATCGAGGCGCTGGCTCTCGAGTACATTCAGCGCATCGACGCAATGGGCGGCATGGTCCAGGCCGTCGAAGAAGGCTACCCGCAGCGAGAAATCGCTCGTTCGGCGTACGAGCACGAACGCGCGTTGGCGAGCGGTGAACGCGTGGTCGTCGGCGTGAATCGCTTTCGCTCGCCGGAGCAGGAGAAAATTCCCACGCTGCGCATCGCCGAGAACGTCGCAAAAGAGCAGCTCGCGGCGCTCGCGCAGGTCAAAGCGGGGCGCAGCGCCGGGGACGTGGCAGCGGCGCTGGCGCGCGTCCGCGATACCGCCCGGAGCGAAGGCAATCTCATGCCGAGGATTGTGGACGCGGCTCGCGTCTACGCGACGGAACAAGAGATCTGCGACGTGCTTCGCGACGTGTTTGGCACGCACAGCGACCGCGCTGAATTTTAACGGATATCGGTGCCGTCCGGCTTTTTTGCGCTCGGCACGCCTGAACGGGGCGACGTTCCGCCAGGGGTGCGTTGTAACGTTGCTGATTCCGGCAACGCATCGTCGAGCTCGGGCTGTGACAGGGACGGCGTGCGTGGCGGCGCCAAAGAGGCGCGCGTGCGACTCGATTCCGGCGCACGCACGGCGAATTGTAGCGGGTCCGAGGCTTTGTGCGGCGGTGACGATGACCGCAAGATCCGCTCGACCTCCTCGCTCAAGGACGTGCCCGGTGCGCGTATCATGGCCGGTCGCCGCGTGACCGGTGCGACCTCCTCGGCGACGAATTCTTCACTTTGCAGATAGCGCGCGCTGATGTTCGAGCGATCCCCGATGTTCTCGGCGTAAATCTTGAGATTCTCGGCGCCCGCCTCGCGGGCGAAGCGCTCTGCGGCGATGATCGCGCCGATGGCCAAATGGCGCAGTGCGCGCGTCGCGCGCGAGTGCCCCGCGACACCGACCGAAAGCGAGAAGCCCGCCGCGGTGCGGCGCAGCTCGAACGCCAACGGCACGCCGACGAACGGGTGCTCGAGAAATGCCTGCAAGCGCGCGACGGTGCCGAATAAATCCCCCGCGCGCGCCACGCCGCCGCCTTGGGACAGCACGCGCGCCGCTAAATCTCCACCAACGCTTTCCAGAAGCTTCCCGGAGCCGTCACCGAGCAGGGCATCGACCGCGAGCAGAATCTCCTCGCCTTCGTCGAGCGGGACGGAGTCGAGCGCGGCGCTGGCTCGGAGCCGATCGAGCGAGACGTGCGGCGAGAGACGCGGCGGCAGACGGGTGCGCAAGCTTGCAACGGCCGGCACTCCGAGCAGACGCTCGGTCGCCTCCAACACATTCCTCAGAAACCAACTCCTGAGCTCGCTCGTCAATTGAAGCCCCGATCCGCCACTGTCTTACCCTGCGCAGAGCGCCCGGTGCACTTGCGCCAGAAAGCAAAGCTCAGCTTACTCCTGTCGTTCAGCCCGGGCGACACGAAAACGAGCGCGTCGCGCGCCCGAGGCCAAGCCTCGGGATTGCTGAAGGAATCCGCTTTTTGGCGCAGCCGTCTCCGACTGAGAACACGCGCCGGTTGCGGCTCTACGCCGATAACCCTTGCAGCAGATCTTGCACCAGATCCGCCGTGTCCTCGATGCCGACTGATAGTCGCACGAGCGCCGGGTTGATGCCGACGTTGGCGAGCTCCTCCTCGGACAGCTCGGAATAGCTCATGATAGCGGGCTGCTCGATGAGCGTCTCGACGCCGCCCATCGACGCGGCAATCTTCGGAATTTTGACGGCATCGATCACGCGTGAGGCCGCGCTGCGTCCGCCCTTGACGATGAAGCTCACCATGAAGCCACCGCCGCGCATTTGTGCGCGCGCCGCGGGGTGAGACGGGTGGCTCTCGAGCAAGGGATAGAACACGCGCTCGACTCGGGGGTGGGCTTCGAGCGCTCGCGCGATGGCGAGGGCGCTCGTATTTTGGCGCTCGGTGCGCAGGCCAAGCGTTTTCAAACCGCGCGCGATCAGGAATGCCGCGTGCGGGTCGAGTACGCTACCGAGCACCCCGCGCGCGTCACGAAGCAGCGAAATCAGATGCTGCGGACCGACCACGACTCCGCCGAGCACGTCGTTGTGGCCCGCCAAAGACTTGGTCGCGCTGTGCACGACGAGATCCACGCCGAACTCGAGCGGACGGCAGTTGATCGGTGTAGCAAGCGTGGAATCGACCAAGGTACGGATCCGGCCGCGCGCTTTGACGATGTTGGCGAGCTCCGACAAATCCACACAAAAGACGTGCGGGTTGGTCGGTGACTCGGCGATCACGAGCCGCGTGTTGTCGCGCAACGCGGCCGACATGGCGCTCAAGTCTCCGGACGGAACGATGCTGTGCTCGACGCCGAAGCGCGCGAGCGTCTGAGTGACCAGCTGCCTGGTGCGACGATAGCCGTCACGAAAGAGCACGATGTGCTCGCCGGCTTTGACGAGCGAAAGTACGGCAGTCGCGATCGCAGCCATGCCACTCGAGAACGCCACGCCGTCCTCGGCGAGCTCGAGATCTGCGACGCGCCGTTCGAGCTCGCACACCGTGGGGTTACCGTAGCGGCCATACTCCTCGCGATTCGGGTCGGGGTCTTCCCCGCGCATGTAGCGTTCCAGCTCTGCGGTGTTCGCGAAGGTGAACGTGGCCGTCGGCTCGATGCTCAGACCGAGGGAATGGTGAGGGCGCGTCACCGGCACGCCCGCGTGCACGCTGTCGGTGGAATTGGCGACGGTCTTCTTGTCGGCGCTCATCTCAGCTCGCTTTCGTTGCCGATCGCGCGAGGAGCTCACGCACGCGCGCTGCGATCACTTGCCCGGCGCTCGCCTGCGGCAACAGCTCGACCTTCTTCGGGTCGGTTTCGTTGCGCGGCTTGAATTCGATCTGCCCGTTCTTGAGGCCACGCGCGCCGACGGTGGCGCGCAGCGGGATGCCGATCAAATCAGCGTCCTTGAACTTCACGCCGGGGCGCTCTTCGCGGTCGTCGACCAACACTTCGATGCCTGCTGCTTCGAGCTCCTGTTCGAGTCGCGCGACCTCGACCACGACTTCCGGCTCGGTCCCGAGTTGCACGAGGTGCACCTGATAGGGCGCAATGCTGATCGGCCAGAGTATGCCGTTGTCGTCGTGGTGTTGCTCGATGGCGGCGGCGATCAAGCGCGACACCCCGATGCCGTAGCAGCCCATGACGATCGTTTGATGCTCGCCTTTTTCGTCGAGGTACGTGGCGGACATCTTCGAAGTGTAGTGCGTGCCGAGCAAGAAGATGTGCCCAGCCTCGATGCCGCGGAAGAGCTTCAGGGAAGCGCCGCAAGAAGGGCACAAGTCCCCGTCCACCACCTGCCGAATCTCCACGATATCGGCCGCGAAATCCCGACCGTGTTGGACGTGGGTGAAGTGATAGTCGGTCGCGTTCGCCCCCGTCACGCCGTCCGTAATGCTGGCGGCGTCCACGTCAATCACGACGCGACCGCTGAAGCCGACCGGTCCGGCGAAGCCCACTGCCGCGCCCGTTGCTCGCTCGACATCGGGTCCACTCGCCAAGTGCACTTCGTTCACACCGAGGGCGCGAGCGAGCTTCACGTCGTTCACCTCGTGATCGCCGCGCAGCACGACCATCACCACGTCTTTGTCGGCGAGGTAGAGCAAGCTCTTCAGAAAACTGGTCGGCGCTTGCTTCAAAAATTTGGCGACCGCTTCGATCTTGCCGTGGCCCGGCGTGTGCACCTTTTCGCGTGCCGGCACGTCACCCGGCGGCGGACCGCGGCGCGGCATCGGCGGTGTTTTCGCGACCTCGAGATTGGCCGCGTAGGAGCACTGCAGACAAGCGGCGATTACGTCCTCACCGCTTTGCAC
>DATHOI010000475.1:0-2306 GCA_035485095.1 Polyangiaceae bacterium
TCACCGTGCACACCCCGCGCGCGAACCGCGCCGAACAAGCGGCGTACTTGACGCACCCGGTGGCGCTCGTCGACTTGCGCGGCGAGCAGTCGCCCCTCGCCGGCAGCTGGCGCAATGAGCTCGAGCTCCGCGAAACGCTCGGGCTCGTCGAGAGCTTGCTCGACCGCGGCGTGCGCGCCGCCGAAATCGCCGTCATCACGCCCTACCGTGGCCAACTCGAACGACTGCGCCGAACCTTTGCTGAACGCCGCATCCCCCTGGAATACAGCTCCGAGCTGAACGAAGGGGGCGCGGCCGCCGGACAGCGCGTAGGAGTCGCGCTCGGCACCGTGCACCGCTTCCAGGGCGGCGAACGCAGCATCGTGCTCTTCAGCGCCGTCATCACGCGGCCCGGCTCGCTGCCGTTCCTCAACACTCGCCCCAACCTACTGAACGTCGCCATCTCCCGCGCCCAACACCACTTCATCTGCCTTGGTCACGCGGCGGTGTTGGCTCAAGGCGCCCGCACCCGGCTGCTCACGACCGGCGCGCAAGCGCTCATTCCGTCGGCTTACGGCCGCGGCACCCAAGCGACACTCTTCGACCCGCCCCACGCCGCCGAAGGCTCAGCCGCTCGCGCGCGGCTGAGTGACCATCAATAACCCCTAGAGCGAGTTCTTGGTCGTCACTTCACAGCCGTCGGCGGTGACGAGGACGGTGTGCTCGAACTGGGCGGACAACGAGCCGTCGGCGGTGACTACGGTCCAGTCGTCGGGCAGTAATCTCACGGCTGACCCTCCGACGTTGATCATGGGCTCGATCGTGAATGCCATGCCGGCGCGAAGCCGGATGCCGCTGCCTCTCGCGGCGACGTGCGGAACGTGCGGATCGGCGTGCATCTTTCGGCCGATGCCGTGTCCGCCGTAGTTCGTTACCACGCTGAATCCTTCAGCTCGCGCGAGCTCGGCGATTGCGGCGCCCACGTCGCCGAGGCGAGCTCCGGCGCGTACCACGGCGATGCCCGCGTCGCGGGCGCGTCGCGCCACGTTGACCAGCCGCTCTGCCTCGGTGCTCACGTCGCCGATCTCGAACGTTGCGGAACAATCCCCGTGGAAGCCGTCAACGTAGCTCGTGACGTCGACGTTGACGATGTCGCCGTCTTCCAGCCGTTCGTGGACGCTCGGCATGCCGTGGCAAACGACATGATTGCGACTCACACACACCGCATGGGGGAAGCCATGATAACCGAGTTGACTCGGTTTGGCTCCGCGACGCTCCGTGTCTTCGCGCACCCATGTCTCGATGTCGGCGCTGGTGATGCCTGCGCGGAGCCTCTCCGCCACGTGTGCCAACGTAGCAGCGGCGATAGCGCCGGCGCGGCGAAGCTTGGCGATTTCCGAGTCGCTGAGAATCTCGATGCTCACCGTCGACGTATTGACGCGCGCGACCTATAGCGTCCAATACCGTTTCGGCATACACCAATCGCAGGCGCCTTTCGCTAGGTTGAGCAGCCACCATGAGTCTCAGTCAGATCCGCTATTTCGTCGCTGTCGCTGAAGAAGGCCACGTCAGCCGTGCAGCCAAGAAGCTCCATATTTCGCAGCCACCGCTGAGCCGGCACATCCGCACTCTCGAAGACGAGCTAGGAACAGAGCTGTTCGAGCGCACCGCGCGGGGCATGCGCGTCTTGCCCGCCGGAGAGGCGTTTCTAAGACATGCTCGGGAGATCCTGGCCGCTGTCGATCGCGCAGTCGCTGAGCTGCGCGAGTTGAACGGCGGTCGGACCGAGGCTCCATTGATCCCCGCGCGCGGGTACGGTCCTCGTGCACCGAGCGGCTACGTTCGAAGGTGACGCAACCGCTCCCTGACGACCGCGTTGCCGAAGGTCGCGATGCTTGCTCCGAGCTTGCGCTTGGTCCGTGCTTCGAGTTGGCGCGCGCGTTCGCGAGACACCGCGAAATGCCGACCAATCTCGGCGAGCGTCATTTCTTCGGCGGGGTCCGCCATCAGCCGGTGCTCCGCGATATAACGCTCGCGCCGGTCGAGTCCAGACACCGCATGGAGCACGGCCTTGGCGACACTGTGCTGTGATTCCAGCTCTGAGAGCTGCGTTTCCTGATCGTCGGGCGCGAGCAGAGATTCGTGAGAACGGTTCGTGGAATCCCACGATGGGATGTCCAGCGAGACATTTCGCGCGTCGAGTCGTTGCGTCATCGCGGCGACGCGCTTTGCCGTCACCCCCATTCGCCTGGCGATGAGCGACTCGGACTGCTCACCTTCCGCGAGCAATCCCGAGACCTGCCGCCGCTCGCGCCGCAATCTAAAAA
>DATHOI010000476.1:0-4030 GCA_035485095.1 Polyangiaceae bacterium
GCGGGCCCTACGCGGCATGGAGCCGTCGCGGGCGGACGTGATCGTCGTGGGCAGCGCGATCGCGCTCTCGGTGCTAGAGTGGTCCGGCACGTCGAAGCTCCTGGTCTCGGATCGCGGCGTGCGCTGGGGCTTGGCGACGGAACTCGCCAGGCTCACCGCCCAGAGCTGAGTTCCAACAAGTAATCCCCAGAGATCATCCGTCGGCACTGAAACGCTGCGCGTTTGAGCAACTCGTTTGGAAATCGACGGGGATTTCTTGACACATTCGCTTCCTCGAATTACAGTGCCGCGCCTGGCGATTCCTAACCTCTGGTTGGGATTAGGTAGTCCGAAGTCGGAAACGCTCGCGTTACCAAGCTTCGCGTATACCTCGCTGGAATGAAGTTTATGCCCAATCCGTTCAGTCCGCGTCAAACCCCATCTTCGCGCGACACGGAGCGGAGCGTAGCTTAGAGGAAACGAGCTTTCTGTTCATCAGGTTACGAGGACAGCGCGCCCACTGTGAGCGCGCTGCCAGGTTACCAGCGTCAAAGGAGACGTCATGCAGTCCAGCCCGGAAGTTGAGTTCAAGGTCGGCGACAAAGCGGTTTACCCGGCTCAGGGTGTCGCGGAAGTAATCAGCATCGATGAGAAAGACATCGCTGGCTCGCGACAACGCTTCTATGTCCTCCGCATCTTGGACACCGATCGCAAGATCATGGTTCCAGTATCGAACGCGAACGCGGTTGGCCTACGTCAGGTCATCAGCGAGCAGGAAATTCGCGAGATCTTCGATATCTTGAAGGAACGCACGATCGGTTTCGATACCCAGACGTGGAACCGTCGCTACCGTGGCTTCATGGACAAGATCAAGACCGGCTCGATCTACGACGTGGCCGAGGTCTTGCGCGATCTGTACCGTCTCAAGGCGAACAAGCAGCTCTCTTTCGGCGAGCGCCGCATGCTCGACACTGCACGCACGCTGATCGTCAAAGAGATCGCGATTGCTCGCGCGCAGACGGAAGAGAACGTTCGTAACGAGATCGAATCGATCTTCTTCGCGAACTAACTCGACAATCACTTCGTGCGAATAGAAAACGCGCGCTCCCAACGGGGCGCGCGTTTCCTCGTTTGTGCCGCAGATTGCCGGCCGCAAATCAAATGCCACCGTCCGGACGGCGTTGGATCGGCGACAACGGCGGCAGCTCCAGAACCACGCGCCAATGGCCGTCCTCGCGCACGCACTTCACCACGTGGGGCGGCGCGGCGTTCGTCTCCCCGGTCACAGTGACCTCAGCCCAGTCGCCATCCACCCGTGGAGTGAGCTTTTTGGGCGGATACACCAGAGAAAAATGCGAGGGCGCGAGCATTTCTTCCGGAGCGATTTCGCGACCCGCTACCGAGCTGGCGCGCTTCGCCCGTTCGGCGAGATTGCGCCGCGCATCCGACCACAACAACTCATAAGCCAAGCGCGCAGCGTGGGGATCACCGTGTACGCGTTGCATTCGGTCGATGAATTCTTGGACGACGCGTTCCGGAGTCGAGTCGTTTGCTTCGGCCTCGCAACCAGCCAAGACGCACGTCCACACGCTGAACGCGAGAACATACCCGAGCTCGCGTCTCGTCAAACCGGCGCTCCTCGACGATCGGCCAGCGCGTTGCACGCCTTTCCGTAGCCGTCGCCCAACGCGACGGCAAGAGCACGAATTTGGCCCTACCCATGCCGGGGCAGATACGATCTTTCCACCATGCGAGGGCAGACCGACAACGTGCGACTTTCTTGGCCCGGCAAGCGCAATCCGGCGCTCGCAACGAACACCAAGTTGCGCGCCGGGAAGCCCGCCGCTCAGGGGTTCGAGCTGATCTCTGGTGACAACCTGGCCGCGCTGCGCGCGCTCGCCCAACGCCCCCAGCGCTTCGCACTGGCCTATTTGGACCCGCCTTTCTTGACCGGTCGAGAGCACGCCGAGGTTGCCCGGGAGCGCAACGCAACGGGTGGCATCGTGCGTACGCTCAAGCCCGCCTTCGACGACCGTTGGGACAGCCTCGGGAGCTACCTGACCGCGCTCGGTGATCGCCTCTGTGCCGCGCGTGAGCTGCTGCAGGACGATGGCTGTCTCGTGTTGCACGTCGACCCCAAGACCAGTCACTACGCCAAGGTGCTGTGCGATGAAATCTTCGGGCAGCGCGCGTTCGCCAGCGAGGTCGTCTGGCGCTATCGGCGCTGGCCGGCAAAGACCAAGAATTTTCAGCGCGTGCACGACGTGCTGCTGCGCTACGTGAAGAACCCGGACATAGCTCCGCGTTTCACGCAGCTCTACGAGCCTTTGGCGGCCTCGACCTTGGCGACCTGGGGCAACAAGAAACAGCGCGCAGTGTTGGACGAAAGCGGGCGGCGCAGCCGCTCCAGCACCACGGCAGAGAAGACGGCTGGCGCGCCGCTGGGCGACGTTTGGGAGATCAGTATCGTTGCGCCCGTTGCCAAGGAACGCACTGGTTATCCAACACAAAAACCCGAAGCCCTCCTCGACCGCCTGATCAGCGCGTGCACTGAGCCTGGCGACGCGGTCCTCGATCCTTACTTGGGCAGCGGCACGACGCTGTCCGTCGCAGCTCGGCTAGGTCGAATCGGGACCGGCATCGACGCGAACCCGCGCGCGCTGCATATCGCCCGGCAGCGTTTGGAGGCGGCCGGTATCTCAGTCGGCGAAGCTTGTGTCGTGGGCCAAGAGGCGACTCGCCCGCGGGCGCCTCGCTCGAACGGGAAGCTACGCGTCGCCTGAGCTTTTCGGCCGCTTCTGCCTGGCAAATTGACTAGGCTCGACCGCATGCCGAGGCTCGAGTCGTTCGCGCGGTTGCCTGCGCTGCTGCTCCTATTGAGCGCGCCAGCCGTGTTCGCAGCGGACGCCAAACCCGTGGCCACCGTTGGAAACATGGCGATCAGCGCCGCTGATCTCGTGCGTCGTCTCGCGAAGATGCCGGATTTCCAACGCGTCGCGCTCGACGACACGCCAGAGAAGCTCAAGCGCCGAGTGTTGGAGACGCAGCTCATCCCCGACCTGCTGTACGCACAGGAAGCGCAGCGGCTGAAACTCGACGAACGACCGCTGGTCCGCGAGCACGCACGCGAGATCTTGCGTCAGGCCATGGACCGCGAGCTGCGCGCCCAAACCATCGCCCAGTCGCCCGTCACTGCCGACGACACCAAGGCCTATTTCGACGCGAATCAGGCTCGTTTCGAAACCCCACGCCGCGTCCGGTTGTGGCGCATTCTGACCGACGACGAAGCTCTGGCAAAAAGGATCATCGAGGATTCACAAGGGGTCGACGGCCTGAAGCGCTGGAGCCAGTACGCGCGCGAGAATTCACTCGACAAGGCAACGCAACTGCGAGACGGAGATCTCGGCTTCGTGCATCCGGACGGCAAAACCGACGCGCCAACTCTGCGCGTGGACCCAACGCTGTTCGCGGCAGCGGAGCACCTCGCCGACGGCGAGCTCGCGAAGGAGCCCATCAAAGAAGGCTCGCACTGGGCCGTCATCTGGCGGCGAGGCAGCGTGCCTGCGGTGTCCCGCAGCTTGGCTCAGGAGGAAGGTTCGATTCGACAAGTGCTGGAGCGCGAACGCCTGGAAAAAGCCCGCCAGAATCTGCTTTCCAGCCTGCGCGACAAATACGTGACCGCGATGAACGAGGCGCTGCTCGAGACCGTACGCTTCGATAGCGAGGGTCAGCCAACGCGTGAACACCCAGCCCATGATCCTCACGCGGCCGCGGCTGGTTCCAGTTCGCCGACTGCCTCCGAACGAGGCACACGCTAACCAATCAGTGGCCAGCGCTAGGGCTTCTGGTCCGGTAGCGCGTAGCCGAATTGCTTGAGCACACCGCGAAACGTTCGATCTTCGTCGCGCGCGCGCTGCTGGTAGACCAAGAACTTCTCCGCCTCGCCACGCGTGGCGGAATCTGCGGCGCGCTCATAGTTTTCCAGAACGAGGAGCAAGTGAGGGTGCGCCTGCACGACTTCTTTCGGCACGAGCATGCCCTTTGCGGCATC
>DATHOI010000477.1:0-3254 GCA_035485095.1 Polyangiaceae bacterium
CGTCGGATGCCCCTCCGAGCGCAGCGCTGCACCTCGACGACGCCGTGCTGGGCACTTTCTTCGACGACGACATCCCGCGGTCGAGCGGTGGCTACAGCTATTCCTACGGCGGCAACACCTCGAACAAAGTCTTGCCCAGTACCACTCCGGGCAACGCTGCCGTGTTTGCCGCGTTCATGGCCAACGACTATTCCGGCGTCAACATCTCGCTCGGTAACTCGAAGTTCCTCGACCTGACGCCGTATCGCAAAACAGGCAGCCTCACGTTTTGGGTCAAAGGCGGCCGCGCTGCCCAAAAGTTCTTCGTCGGCCTGATCGACAATCAGGGCGGTGAGCTAAAAGTCCAAACCAAGGTCAGCGGCGATGCGTACGTCGCGTTGAAGGAAGGGCAGTGGCTGCAGTGCCGCATTCCGCTCAAAGCCTTCCTCGATGACGGCTTGTATTGGGACGCCAAACAGCGCCGCGAGATCTCGGCCAAGGTGGATTGGACGAAGGTTACCGATTTTCGCATCTCCATCAACCGCGATGAAAACAAGGTGGCACAGGGACAGCCCGTCATCTTCTACCTCGATCAGATCGAGCTCACCAAGACGTCCAAAGGTATCCCAGATCCGGAAGCTTATTGGGACGGTTTCAAGTCGAACGCGCCCGATCAACTAGTCACTGATTTCACCAAGTGGACCGATCAGTGGAAGGGTCAGCACGGCAACTCCGCGGATATTCACGTCGCAGTCGGAGCTGCACCGAAAGGCGCCCCACCTGCAGCCAAAGGCCAGGCGCTAAAGGTCGACTTCAAGCCAGGTGATTGGTTCGACGCTTATTTCCAGACGGCGAATGCGACGGGGATCAGCAAAGACTGGAGCAAACACTACGCTTTGACCGTGTGGCTCTACAGCGACAAGCCGTATCAAGCGTTCGACTTCGTGATTCAGGATCGCGATCACGAAATGTTCTTGACCAAGGTCGGAGCGGGGCGCGGCTGGCATCAGATCTTGATCCCGTTCCGCAGCTTCAGCAAATTCGCCTATTTTCAGCCTCCAGAGGCCAAGCAAAACAACCAGCTCGATCTGGACGGCGTGTTTCAATTCGGCATCAAGCCGGGTGGGGACGTGCCGGGAACGCTGTACTTGGCCGATCTCCAGCTCACCAATGCGCGCGAGCTCGTGAAAGCAAAAGCGCTCGCGGAGCTGCCCGCCACGTTCAAGGGTGACGTCGCCAAGGTCGTGCAGAAGGTGCCCGACATCTACGGCATCAACGTCGGCTTGTGGACGCCGGAAGTGATCGACCCTGCGTCGGCGAGCATCGAGAAAGCGTTGAGCCTCGGCGTGGTGCGCTACCCCGGCGGCCTACGCGCAGACGAGGAGGATTGGCAAAAAACGTTGCAGGCCAAAGACTCGAACGTCGACACCGACGAGTTCCTCGATTGGTGTCAGAAGAATGGCTCTAAGCCGATGTTCACCGCCAACGTGGGTGACGGCACGCCCGAGCGCGCCGCGGCCTGGGTCAAGTACGTGAACCTGACGCGCAAGGGTCCGAAGGTACAGCTCTGGGAGGTCGGCAACGAGATCTACGGTGACTGGCACAAGTACTACGCCAAATGGGGTAAGGACGGCGGTACCGCTTACGGCAAGGCCGTCCGCGCGTACGTGAAGGCGATGAAAGCCGTCGATCCGAGCATCAAGGTGAGCGCGGTGTGGATGCTCGGCGGTCCCTGGAACAAAGCCGTTTTCAAAGAGGTCGCGGACGTCGTCGACGGCGTGAGCGTTCACCACTACGCGCAAAACGCAGGCTCGGAGAATGACCAAGGCTTGCTCGCCGTCTCATCCGAAGCCGACGCGCTGATGAGGGACGTAAAGAAACAAGTCGACGAGCTCGGCGTGAAAGGTCGGCCGTACGAGATCTGGCTCACCGAATGGAACTCGGTCGACGGCAACCCAGGCCCGCAGATCTTGCAGCACGTGAACGCGCTGTTCATCGCGGACTACCTAGGTCACCTCGCGCAATCGCCGATTCAAGTGGCAAACCTGTGGGCGCTGTACAACGGCCGCGACAAGCGCTTCGGTGACTACAGCCTGATGGCGCCCAATGGCGATCCACAAGGCTTCAACTTCCGTCGACCGTCGTACTGGGCCTTCGAGATGCTCGCCAACACGCTGACTGGCACTCTGCTCCAAGCCTCCACGGATCAAGAAGCACTCTCGGGCTTTCTCTCGAAGCGCCCCGACGGCAAAATATCGATCGTGCTCGTGAACAAGAACTTCGACACGGATTACAAGACCAGCCTCAAAATCCCCGGTCTGAAAGGCGACGCGACCATCGAAGTGCTCACTGTCGACGACTCGGGCGGCCTCGTCGGCTCGGAGGCGACGGGGAAGACGCACCCTTCGACAGGACCGAAGTCGGAGCAGCGGACCTTGGCTGACGGCGCGCTGATTGTCGTGCCGAAGGCTTCGATCGTGACGGTGCGCTATTGAGCCGGCGCCGCCTAACGCCCAGCGTGCGGTTCTGATCCAGCCTCTCACGCGGCGAAATCTGATGTTTGAGTCTAGACTTCAGATTTGAAGCGAGACAGGAGCAGGCGACGCCGGCAGTGGGTCGGGGGAGCAAGGTTGATGGTCACGCGACACGGCGCGTTCCGGCTCAGCCTTCGGCGGCGCTTGCCGCGCTCCGCGGCCGTGCGTGCGTGCTCAGGGCAGCTGCGGTATTTCGAGTGTTACGCCTATGGCGTCGAGGCCTGCGAGCGTGTAGCCGGTTCGCCAAAGCGCGCACAGCGGCGTCACCGGGTTCGGGCGCTCGGTGCTCACCGTGGCGACGAGCAAGGCATCGACGCAGGCGGCGTGGGCAAGCGCCTGAGCGAGCAAGGGGCGTTCTATGAAGCGCTTGCGCGCCGCGTCGTAGACGGCACGTTCGAGCTGGAGCGCGCGCTCCAGAATGACGGGGCCAGCGTCACGTTTGGCGAGGGCTTCACGCGCCGCGCGCTCGGGCGCCGCGAGTAAATCGCTCACACAGTCGCGGTCGGTGTCGAACGAACGCCAACGAATCCGCGTGCCGAGCGGCGTACCCCACGCCGCAAGCGCCACCCGGAGCGAGCCCAGCGCGGCCTCCGCCGCCTCCACGCCCGCTACGTCCGACGCCAGCGCGACGGCCGCGTCGAGCTGTGCTCCCGCGTCGCTGTCACGCCAGCGCTTGCGATCGACCCATGACACTGGCGCGATGCGCGCCCACAGATCCATCAACCCACCGTCCGGATCGAA
>DATHOI010000478.1:0-3351 GCA_035485095.1 Polyangiaceae bacterium
CTCGATCCGGAAGCAGCCGGCGGCATGGGGGATCTTTGGGAGACCACGAATCGCGAGACGGCACTGGGCGTGGTGTCGCGCTTACACGCAGCGCCGCAGCGCCTCACGAGCTTTCTGGAGCTGAGTGCGGAGCCGGGGGTCAGCGTACGCGTCGGGCACACCGATCAGACCAAGAGCTTGCTCAATCCCACCACACTCGCCGCCTGGGATCGCCGGCTCGACGCAGGTCTCGACACGCTCGACGCGGGTGCGTATCTGGATTTGGGGTTGCGCTTTTGGCGGCGGGCACGCCTTTCGGGGGGCGTGCGCGCGGATCTGATCGGCGTCACCGTCGAGGACCGCCTGGGCTACGACATTCCTCCCGCAGAGGTCGCGCCGGGAACGGTGCCAGGGAATGAGCGCTCCGCGCAGGGCGTCGCGTTGAGCCCGCGTGTCACCGCCGAGTACGACGTTTTTCCCGAACTGACGGCCGTTGTCTCGTACGGGGAAGGGTTTCGCTCGCTGGAGGCGACGGCGAACGTCGCTACTTCTGCCGGGATCTCCGGTGAAGGGCCGAGCATTCAAGAAGGCGCAAAGCCCTATTCCAAAGTGCGTTCGTACGAAGGCGGGCTACGCGCGCGGACCCGGGGCGACCACTACAGCGCGACCGTTTCTGCGTTCGAAACCCAGGTTGCCAACGAGCTCGTGTTCGAAGCGACCTCGGGTGGCTTCACGACGGAGGGCGCCAGTGTGCGTCGCGGCGTGGTCGGCTCTGCACTCGCCAAACCGACGCCCTGGTTGCTCGCTTCAGTCGCGGGCTCCGTGTCATCGGCCACGTTTACGACGCTCGCGCCCGGCGTCTCGCACTTCGTGCCAAACATTCCGCCATTCCTTTTCCGGACCGACGTGACCGCGCACGGTACGTTGGGCAAAGTGCGGGGCAACCCGCTCGGTGGGCGCGTCGGCGTTGGCTACACGTTTCTCGCGGGGCGCCACCTGACTGACGCGATTGTCGGCCCGGCGGACAACGTGCTCAATGGTCACGCTGCGCTGCGCTACCAAAACGTCGAGCTCGGGGTCGAAGGCTACAACTTGCTCGCCCTGCGCTACGCGGACGACCGCGAGTATTACGTCTCGAATTGGAGTGTGCGTCCGGGCACACCGCTCGCTGCGCCGGCAGTTCACATCAGCGCGGCGCCGCCGCTCACGTTGCTCGGGACGGTCGGATTATTCTTCTGATACCGTGACCCGCAGCCCTCGCCGTGCTCGCGGGTCAAACATATTTCAGGCTTTTTCGGCTATTTCGGGGTGTGTCGACCGGCGCATCGCGCTTGACCGGGCTATTGCCGCAAGCTACTTTGGAGGACCTGGAAAGCCGCTTGGTTCTCCGGTCGAAAGGCGAAAAAGATCATGAACTGGGAAACACCGAGCTTCGTCGAAATCGACATGAGTGCAGAGATCGGTTCGTATCAGGGAGAAGACGACAACGGTCTGTGACCTTCTCCGCTCGTGTTGCGGTGTTGCCGCCGTTTCGCAAGGCTCTGTTGAAGCGTGAACGGCGGCTCGGAGGTCGAAGGTGTTGATCCGCGTCTTGGGCTCCGCAGCGGGAGGAGGCTTCCCGCAGTGGAATTGCGGTTGCCCAAATTGTGCGGGCGTTCGCACCGGCAGCATTCGCGCGTTGGCGCGGACTCAAGAGTCCGTCGCCGTCAGCGCTGACGGCGAGTCCTGGTTCCTGCTCAATGCGTCGCCAGAGGTGCGCCAGCAGATCGAGAGCTTCGACAAGCTGCACCCGCGCGCGCAGCGGGACACGCCCATTCAAGGCATCGTGCTCACGAATGGGGATTTGGATCATTGCCTCGGCTTGCTCTCGCTCCGGGAATCACAGCCGCTCGCGTTGTACGCGACGCCGCGCGTGCGCAGCGGCTTCACTGAAGGCAACGTGCTGTATCGCACGCTGCAGCGCTTCGACGGCCAGGTCGTCTGGCACGCGCTCGAGCTGGGTGAGCCAGGGCCGGAGCTGCCGTTGCTCGTGCACGGCGGCGCGCCAAGTGGGCTCACGCTGCGCGCCTTCGCGGCGCCTGGCAAAGCCGCGCTGCACCTCGATCAGAGCAAGCCCGAGCCCGGCGACAACATTGGTTTGCTGATCAAGGATCTGCGTTCGCAGAAGACGCTGGCCTACGTGCCCGCGGCGGGCGCGACATCGCGGGCCGTCAGCCAGGCGCTAAACGCGGCAGACGTCGTGTTTTTCGACGGTACGTTTTGGTCGAGTGACGAGCTGATCAAGCTCGGTGCCTCCGAGCGCCGCGCGGAGGACATGGCGCACTGGCCGATCGGCGGGGCCGAGGGCAGCTTGCGCTTCTTGAGCCAGCTGCCGGCGCTTCGTCGCGTGCTCATTCACATCAACAACACGAACCCGATGTTGCGGGAGGACTCGGCGGAGCGCGCCGAAGTGCATGCGGCCGGAGTGGAGGTCGCGCACGACGGAATGGAGCTCGCGCTATGAGCGACCGCGGACCTCTGCCACGCGAGGAATTCATCGACTGGCTGCGCCGTGAAGGCGCGAGCCGTTACCACGACCGGCACCGCGTCCATGTGTTGATGCACGAAGGCAAGCTGACGCGGGCTCAGCTCCAACAATGGGTGCTCAATCGCTACTATTACCAGACACGCATCCCGATTAAAGATGCGCTAATCCTGTCGAAATCCGAAGACCCCGCGTTTCGGCGCGCGTGGATTCGCCGCATTCACGATCACGATGGTGACAATGCCGGGGAGGGCGGGCTCGCGTTATGGCTGCGCCTTGCGGAAGGCGTCGGTCTCGCACGCACTGAGGTCGAGAGCCTGAGCTCGGTCTTGCCGGGCGTGAAGTTCGCGTGCGATGCGTACGTGACTTTGGTTCGAGAGCGCAGCTTGGTCGAAGCGGTGGCCTCTTCATTGACCGAGTTTTTTGCGCCGGATCTGATGAGCCGACGCATTCAAGCCTGGCAAGAGCACTACCCTTGGGTGGACGCTGAGATGCTGGCCTATTTCCGCGCGCGCGTGCCGCGGGCGCGTGTGGATTCCGAAGAGGCGGTAGGCTTCGTCGTGACGCATGCCACGAGCTTCGAGCTGCAGCAGAAATGCGTCGCGGCTCTGATTCGCAAGACCGAAATCCTTTGGCATCTTCTCGACTGCGTGGAGGCCGCCTACGTGCCTCGCTCAGCGGAGGCTCAGTGACGGAGGGTGGGGCGCCGCTCGAGCTGACGCTGCGGCCGAAGCTGGCCCCGAAGACCAAGCTGCGCCTCGACCAAAAAACCGGAAAATATCTGCTTTTGTACCCGGAAAAGGGCCTGCTCCTGAATCCCACGGGCGCTGCGATCCTGAAATTGTGCA
>DATHOI010000479.1:0-3405 GCA_035485095.1 Polyangiaceae bacterium
CAAACGGCTATCTGCTTTTTGCCGTCGGCAATCCCGCCCTCGTGGAGCGCAGCGGACGCGCGCTCATGAGCGGGGAAAATACGCTCGCGGGCGATCCAGCGCAGCACGCCGCACGAGCAGCGCTACCGGGTCAAGTGCAGCTGCTCGCGTGGGTCGACGCGGGTCGCATCATCGAGAGCGTGCAAAAGAGTACGCTGCTCGCGGCGCGCGTCGGACAGCTCGGTTTGGGTGCGCTTCGTCTCACGGGTCCCGACCGCGTGACCGTTGCGCTCGCGCTCTCGGCCGAGCTTCAGAGCGGGCGCACGACGTATCGAGTCGACACCCTGAATTTACCGATTTTCGCTGGGATTTTCGGGCTCGATTTGCCGTAGCCCGTGTCCACGAGCGCTAGCTCGTGCGCCAGGTTTTGAGGACATCGCAGGCTTGCCGATTGAGCTCGAGCGTTCGAGCCTCACTGGCCGCTTCCGTGTAGCAACGCAACTCCGGCGCGTTGCCCGAGGGGCGCAAGTGGACGATCTCATCGGACGCAAACGTGACGCGCAGCCCGTCGACCGTTGAAACATCGCGCACCGCCCCGAAATTCGTGAATGCTTTGGCAATCACCGGAGCACCGCCTTGGATGAGCGTCGCGATGTGCTGCTTGGAAAGCGCGGTCGGAAAATTCTCCAAGCGGTCACTCGCGGTGAAGCGCTGCGGCAGCCCCTCGAGCAAGCGAGACACGCTGACCGCTTGCGCGCGGGCACTCAAGATCACCGCTAAATGCACGAGCAATGCGTCCCGCGTCGGGAGCGCGGGCAACCTGCCCTCGAGCTCGAAGTCACTGGCAGTCAGAAAGCCGCCGTTGGCCTCGTAGCCCACGACCCGCGCGCCAGGGCTCTCGGCGAGGGTCGCATTCATGGCGTCGATGACGTACGGCGACCCGATGCGCGTCCGCGCTACTTGCGAGAACACGCCGCATTTTTCCAGCGCCGTATTGCAACTCACAGGGGTCGCAACGCAGGTTGCGCCCAAGAACTTCGCGGTCAGGATGCCTGCCACGTCGCCGCGCAGCCATTTGCCCGTCTCGTCGCTGACGATTGGCCGATCGCTGTCGCCGTCGGTGGAGACGATCGCGTCGAGCTCGTGCTCTTTGGCCCAACGTGCGGCTGAAGCCACGTCTTCGTCGCGAATGGCCTCGGTATCGACCGGAATGAAGGCATCGGAACGCCCGAGCCGAGTCACGGTCGCGCCCAGGCCCGTCAACACCTCGTACGAGATGTCGCGCCCGACGGCAGAATGCTCGAACAGACCGATGCGAGCACCGGCCAACGCGCGCCGCGCGAATGCCTGGAAATAGCGAGCAACGTAGCGCCGCTCCACCAGCGGCTCGACCGGCGGCACGGCACGCTGAGCGCTCGGTAAGGTGGCACCTTGGTCGTCGAAGTCGGGCGGCAGCGCAACGACCTGCTCCTTCATGCCCGGCTCATCGCTCTTCAAGAGCTCGCTCTTCGAGCGATTGAACTTGATGCCGTTGCGGTCGTCGGGAATGTGACTGCCCGTGACCATGATCGAGGGAATGCCTTCGTCGAAGCCGAACAGCGCCACGGCGGGCGAAGGAACGCGGCCTCCATTCACCGGTACGTTACCGTGGTCGGCGATCGCCTTCATGACGGCGCGCATGATGCGCGGCGTGCTGGAGCGCAGGTCGCCTGCCACTGCGACGCGGCCACCGCTTTCGAGATCCCCTTGTTGCTCCAGGTACTGCAGGAAGCCGAGCGTGTAGGTGTAACAAACCTCGTCGGTCATCGCGACGACGAGGCCGCGCGCGCCGCTCGTGCCGAACGCCACTCCACTTTGATCCATCACCTGAGCGATCGAAACTGTCCGCGGCTTCATGATGCGGGACGTTATAATACGGAGCTGGAGCGTCCGCCGCGTTTCAAATTTGCGGCAAAATACGGCCCAATTGCGCTGGGCTCAGCCCCCTCATGGCAACCGAGGGTGAGCGCCTGGTCGTAGCTCGAGCAGCATGCGGTGTGTGTCGCACCTTGGACGCGGGTACGCGCAGCTCCTGACGTCAAGCACCTTTATCAAACGGGCGCGCCCGATTTTCAGCGACGGATCGCCACAAACGAGCCAACTTGAGCAGCGGCTGATCGCACAACGCCGGCCCACTGTCCCTCGGAGGTCTCGCTTGCTTCGTCGCTTGTTTGGCTGTCTGACTTCGTCGCTCGTCATCCCCGCCACGTTGCTCACCGTGGCAACCTCCGCTTGCAGCTCCAAGGTGAGCACTACGCTCGGTTCAGGCGGGGCGAGCCAGAACACGAATCCGAGTGGCAGCGCCGCGAGCACCTCGAGCGGAGGCACGAACAATCAGACGGACGGCGGAGGCACCAGCGCGGGTGGCATGTCCAGCGCGGGCAACGGCACCGCTGGCTCGGGCGGCAGCGTGACGATCATTCCACCGACAGAACCGCTCAGTAAGTTCATCGTCGTCGATCAATTCGGATACCCAACCGCTTCGGAAAAGATCGCCGTCGTGCGCGACCCGCAAACGGGCTTCGACTCGGGCGACTCGTTCAATCCCGGAAAAACCTACGCGTTGGTCGACGCAGCGAGTGGCATGCAAGTACTCAGCGCGGCTGCCGCACCCTGGAATGGCGGCGCACTGGATGCCTCTTCCGGCGACAAAGCCTGGTGGTTCGACTTCTCGAGCGTGACCGTACCGGGCACGTACTACGTGCTGGACGTCGACAACGCAGTGCGCTCGGACTTGTTCGATATTTCAGACACCGTGTATCGCGAGATCCTGAAGCGTGCGATGCGCATGCTGTTTTATCAACGTGTGGGGCAAGCCAAGGACGCCCAATGGGCGGGCGCTGGTTGGGCAGACACCGTCGACCACGTTGGACCAGGACAAGACCACGAAGCGCGCTTGTTCACGGACCAGAACAACGCCGCCACCGCAAAGGATCTGTGGGGTGGCTGGTTCGACGCCGGAGATTACAACAAATATACCAACTGGACCGCGGGCTATATCGTGAGTCTGCTCCGGGCATACACGGAGAACCCGATTGTCTGGCGCGACGACTACGAGATCCCCGAATCGGGCAATGGCATTCCCGACGTGTTGGACGAAGCCAAATGGGGCATGGACTACCTCACGCGCCTCCAGAACGACGACGGCTCGGTGCTGAGCATCGTGGGCGAAGCGAGCGCCAGCCCACCGTCCGCGGCCACCGGCCCCAGCTACTACGGGCCAGCGAATACATCGGCGACGTTGAGCGCCGCGGGCGCCTACGCGCTCGGCGCGACGGTCTTCGGCTCCCTGGGCAACGCAGCGCTCAGCAGTTACTCCGCAGATTTGCAGAGCCGCGCGCTGAAGGCGTGGGCTTGGGCCAGCGCCAACCCGGACGT
Organism: Polyangiaceae bacterium; assembly: GCA_035485095.1. Classification (GTDB taxonomy): domain Bacteria; phylum Myxococcota_A; class Polyangia; order Polyangiales; family Polyangiaceae; genus PMG-095. Next base: position 3,397 of record DATHOI010000479.1, read on the forward strand.
CCTGTTCAT
>DATHOI010000480.1:0-9104 GCA_035485095.1 Polyangiaceae bacterium
CGCGTGGTGGTCGAAGAGGGTGGGGTGTACTTGACCTGGTTGCATCGCGCGGAGGTCGCAGTGGCGACCGGACTCACGCGCTTGCTCGAGAGCCCAGGTAAGACCTTGGGCGGGCTCGACGCCGCGCTTGCAGCGTTCGAACAGGCATCGAAGATCGAGCTCGCCCCGGGTCAGCGCGCGGCCGTCGAAGCCGCCGCGCAGCACAAGGTGGTCGTGATCACGGGTGGCCCGGGTGTGGGCAAGACCACGATTGTGCGCGCCATCCTCAACGTGCTTGCGAAATCACGGCTGCGCGTCAAGCTCGCGGCCCCCACCGGGCGCGCAGCCAAGCGACTCAGTGAGTCGACAGGGCTCGAAGCCAGCACGTTGCACCGGCTCTTGGCGTTCGATCCCAGACAGCAGACCTTTCAAGTCGACAGCGACAACCCGATCGAGGCGGATGTCGTGATCGTCGATGAAGCGTCGATGATCGACGTGCCGCTCGGAGCGGCTCTGATCGGCGCGCTGCCGACCGCCTCGCGTTTGATCGTCGTTGGCGATTCGGATCAGTTACCGTCAGTGGGTCCGGGTGCGCTGCTGCGTGACCTGATCGACAGCGGCGCCGTGCCGACAGTGCGCCTGAACGAGATCTTTCGACAAGCCGGCGAGAGCCGCATCGTGGTCAACGCTCACCGCATCTTGGTCGGCGAAATGCCGGAGAGCGCGGACGCGGACCAACCCAACGCGGACTTCTTCGTGGTGCCGCGACGCACTCCGGAAGAAGCCGCCGAGCTCGTGCGCGAGCTCGTCGTCACGCGCATTCCGCGTCGGTTTGGCTTCGACCCCAAGCGAGACATCCAGGTCTTGACGCCCATGCATCGCGGACCGGTCGGTACGATCGCGCTGAACGAGCTCTTGCAGACTGCGCTGAATCCGGAAGGCCCGGCGCTCGAGTCCCGCGGTCAAAAGTTGCGTCTCGGTGACAAGGTCATGCAAACGCGCAACGACTACGAGCGCGAGGCATTCAACGGCGATATCGGCGTGGTGAGCGTGGTCGACCTCGAAGCGCGGAAACTGTCGGTGCGCTTCGAGCAACGCGACGTGGAATACGACGACCCTAGCCTCGATTCGCTGACGCTTGCGTACGCGACGAGCATTCACAAGAGTCAGGGCAGCGAGTATCCGGCCGTCGTCATCCCGCTGCTCACGTCGCACTTCGTGATGCTGTCGCGGAACCTGGTGTACACGGCCGTGACGCGCGCCAAGAAATTGTGTGTGCTCGCGGCTGACCCGCGCGCGATCCGCTTGGCGCTCGCCGAGACGCGCCGTGAAGAGCGCATGACGCGCCTGGCGGATCGGCTGCGACGCCGAGGCGCCTAATTAGGTGAGCTCGCCGTTCTTGAGCGCCTGCCATGACAGCTCGGGGTCCGTCATGTCATCAACCCGAAACAAAGCGCCGCAAAAAAGCCTCATTTACCTGTCGTTTTTGAGCGCTGAGCGCGCGCCTGAGGGGGCGCTCCGAGCTATAGCTAGAGCGGTGGCGCCGCGTGACTCGTCACCTGCTCGATATCGACATGGCACACGCAGATTCACAGCTCCCGGACGGCACGCTCGCCAGAGTGGCTCGACTCGTGGCGGGTGTGAACGTGCGCGAGCTGCCGATTGGCCCTGAAGAAGCGTTCGTCTTGTCTCGCGTGGATGGTCTCAGCTCAGAGACCGAGATCGCCGCAGCGACGAACCTGGGCTCGGATGCCGTGTCGCGCGCATTGACACGGCTCGCGAGCCTCGGCGCAGTGACGTTCGAGGCAGACGGGCATAGTGAGAATGGGCCGCGCCCATCGCGGCCAGTGCCCGCTCGCTCGGGCGCGTACCGCATTGGGCCAATTCTGGAGACTCGAGAAGCGCGCGGCTCGCCGCATCCAGCGCTCGAGAGGAGCTCCGAGCTGGGCGAAGCGACTGATCTGGATCCGGAGCAAACGCGGAGCTTGCTCGCGTTTTATCAGCGGCTCGAGGGCGCGAATCACTACGAGCTCTTGGGTGTGGAACCGCTCGCCGACGACAAGGCGATCCGCAGCGCCTACTACGATCTGGTGCGGCTCTTTCACCCGGATCGATTCTTCGGTAAAAATCTCGGCAGTTATGGCCCTAAGCTGGGCAAGGTATTCAGTCGGCTCACCGAAGCCTACGAGGCGTTGCATCGCAGTCAGTCGCGTGCCGAGTACGACGGTTACTTGGCTGCGCGGCGGCGCACGCTCGACTTCGAGCGCCAGTTCTTCGACGCGCACCGGCAAGCGGCGGAAGTGGCGTCCGCCATGCAGCGCATCGAGCAAGCAGCGCGAGCCGATTCCCTGCGCGCTCCAGCGCCACCCGAGAGCTCGGCGCCGAGCTCGGCCGCGCCGCTCAGCGCGCATTCGAGCGCGGCGCCCCATTCCTCGGTGCCTCCGAGTGACGTCGCCGCGCGTCGCCGCGCGCTGGCGCGGAAGCTCGGGCATTCCTCGGCCCCACCGCCGAGAGCGTCGTCCCTGCCGCCGCCGGCTGCGCACGCCGCGGACGAGCTCAAACGGCGCTATGAAGAGCGCCTGCTGCGCGCGCGTCAGCAGCAGCTACAGCACTATTTGGCCTTGTCGGCAGAAGCGGCGACAAAGAACGATCTGGCCGCTGCTGCCAACGCGCTTCGCATCGCGTGCTCCTTGGCGCCGGACGACAGCGCGCTCGCCGAGCGGCTCGGGGAGCTCGAGCGCCGCGCCGCCGCCGAGCTCTGGGAGGCCTACGTCGAACGTGGGAAATATGCCGCATTCGAGGGCAGACACGCCGAGGCCGCGGAGTCGTTCGAACGCGCGGCGCTGGGCCGACCGAGCGCGAGTCACTTCGAGCGCGCCGCATTTCACCTGCTCGAGGCGGCCGGAGATTTGAAGCACGCGAGCCAACTCGCCAAGCAAGCGGTCGCGCTGGCGCCGCAAAGCGCCAAGTGCAGGCTGACTCTGGCGCAGGTCTACTTTGCTGCGAAATTGCGAGAGAGCGGCATGGCGGAGCTCGAACGCGCTCGTGCTTTGGAGCCGGAGCAAGCGCAGATCAAGGAATGGATCTCGCGGGCGAAGCGCGGCGAGGTCTAACGCCTGGCCGCGAGGCCTTCGCTACGGGAAACCCGGCGTCGAGCCTTGTGTTGGACAGTAGATGATCTTGTAGTCTTTCGAGCCCTTGCCGCCGTTCTGCACGGCCGAGGGGCAGATGAACAGGCTCTGCGGGTCGTCGTAGGGATACGTGTACGACGTCGGACAACTGGTTTTCAGATACGTCGTCACGGGCGTGGGGCCATGTCCGCCGTTGCTGCTTTGGCCATTCTTGCAGCCGACGACCTGACCCGTCGCGTCCTTCTCCTGCTGTGAATCGGGGCAATTCAGGTTCAAGTCGACGGCGCAAATCGGGCTGCCGCATTGTTGGTCGGCGCCCAGAGGGCCGCCGGGCACGTAGCTCGGGCTGGGCGTCCAAGGCGCATCCATTTGAATGATGCCGGTCGGGATCGTGAAGCCGTCGACCAGGCTGATGTCGTACCAATCCGAGTTCATGCCTGCGGTGAGCGTGAACTCGGCCAAGGTGTCGTTGCCTGTTTGGGCGCATTTGAGCTCGCCCGGGTCGCCCGTGCACTCCGAGCGCGGCCAAATTCTGCCCGACCATTTGTCTGGCCAACCGACGACCACGGCCTGTCCCGACTCGAGCTCGAGCGGCACGTTGTTCGGGAACGTGCTGGCTGGTAGTGCGAAATTCCAAATCGCGTACGTGCAGTGGTTTTCGAGATACAACTTGCGCGGCAAGGTCTGATCTCCGATGGGCATCGCCGTGCCCGCGTCCACCATCGCCGGCAGCTGCTCTCCGACGCCCGAGGCGCCGCCACCCGAACCGAGCGCCATGCTGCCGCCGTTCTCCAGAGCGCTGTTGCTCCCGCTGCTCGATTGTCCACCGTTGCTCGTCACGCTAGCAGCGGTGCCGGCTGCGGCGTTGCCTGCAGCGGCCTCAATGTCAGCCGCTGTGCCGCCGCTGCTACAGCTTACGAGCCAAGCGACCGAGCAGAACAAGACTGGCGACAGCGGAAATTTTTGGCCTCGCATGTTTCTCTCCCGGCACGAGACGCACGTGTGCGCAGCTTTCGTGACGTGCCACAGGGTTGGTGACCGGCTGGGGCGATCTTCGTGACCCGATCGACGCGAAAAGCGCGCTCGTGGGCGTGGGTCGGGTTACTTGAAGCTCGGGTCGCTCTCGGGCTTCTTGATTCGCGTGTTCACGTCGACGCCGGAGAGGATCTCCACGTTGATGCCGTCCGACAAACCGAGCTTCACGTCGCGGCGTCCGAAGTGTTGAGGCGTGGTTTCGACCTCGACGTAGGTCGCCCCCTTCTCGAACTTCACGACCGCTTCACTGATCGACAAGGCGTGGTCACGGCGCTCGAGGATGATGTCCGCATTGGCGCTGTAGTTCGCGCGGATCATGATGCCGTCTTTGAGAATCAAGGCGGCTTTGACCTCGAATTCAATGGTGCCGTCTTTTTCCACGCCCTTCGGCGCGATGTACTCCAGCATGCCGTCGAAGCGCTCCGTGCCGAGCGCACCGACGGAGATCGTGGCCGGCATGCCCGTGCGGATCTTACCGACCTCCGACTCGTCGACTCGACCGTCGAAGATCATGTCGCTCATGTCGGCGACGGAGGCGATGGTCGTGCCCTCGTTGAAGGTGTTGGCTTCGATCACCGAGGCGCCCTCCTTGACCGGTATGTCGAGCACCGTGCCCTCCACGGTCGAGACCACGACGTTGGCGACGCGCGTCGACTTCTTCGACGTGCCCTGAACCAAGAGATCTCGATTGCTCTCGGCGGCGTCGAGCTCGGCCTTGCGGAGTTGCGCGGCGAGTTGATACTGATTGAAATCAGTCTGAGAAATCAGGCTCTGCGCGTAGAGCTGCTTGAAGCGCTCGGCTTCACTCTCCGCGTTCTGAAGGCTAATCTGGGCCTGGGTCACTTTGGTTTCGGCTTGGTCGACCTGCACCATGTTGGGCATGATGCGGATCTTCGCGATCAAGGCGCCTTGCTTGATGGTCTGGCCGGGTTGAATCAGGAGCTTCTCGATCACGCCGGAGACGTGGGGTTTAACCATTACCTCGCGGCGCGGCACGAGCGCGCCGGGCGCGACCGTCTTCTTCACGATGTCCATGAACACCGGCTTGACCGTTTGGTACACGATCGGCTGCGCCTCGGATTTCCGATACAGGAAGACCAGCGTCGCGACGAACGCAACGAACACGAAGCTTGTCAGTAAGACGGGAACGGCGCGGCGGATCATTCGGCTCTCAAAGCTTCGACGGGGTGAACGCGGGAGGCGTGACGCGCTGGAACGATACCTGCCACGACGCCAGCCACAATCAAGACGAGCACCGCGACCAGCGCGACTTTCAGGCTAATTTCGGGCTGACTGAGCGGCGCCGTCGGCATGTCGCGTACGGCACGGGCCGCGGCTTCTAGACCCAAAACGCCAGCTACGACTCCGAGATAGCCGGCCAGGCTCGTGAGCAGCAAGCCTTCTGCGACGACCAGTGAGACGATCGACCAGGGCGTGGCGCCGAGCGCTTTTCGCACTCCGATCTCTTTCGTGCGCTCCTTGACGATGATCAAGAGGATGTTGCTCACGCCGAGCATGCCCGCAAATAACGTGAGCGTACCGACGAACCACACGAATTTGCGAATGCCGCGAAACAGCCCCTGAATCTGCTGAAACTTCTCGGCGGCGTTGTATGAGCCGATGGCCATCGAATCATCCGGGTGAATGCGATGACCCTCGATGATCGAGCGGCGCACGTTCTGCTCCACGAGCGCCGCCGGCAGCGACTCTCGCGCGGTCAGCGCGAACCAGCCGACGCGGTCCTTCATGTTGAACGCGGTTTGAAAGGTCGTGAACGGCACGTACACCGAAGCCATCATGCGTTCACCGTCGTCCCCGGTCTTGAGCGTTCTCAAGACTCCGATGACTTGAAAGTAGACGCGCTTGACTTGAATGTATTTCCCAATCGGATTCTCATCACCGAAGAAGGTTTTCCGCACCTCGTCACCGATGACGACGACTTTGCGCTCCTCGACCATGTCGCGCGGATTGATGAACCTGCCATAGTCTAAGATCAGCGGCTCGACGTATTGGAACTCTGGGCTGTCGCCCATGACGTTGAAATTGGCTTTTTTTGCGCCATAACTCACGTTTTGACCGTCGCGCCAGACCCCGAGTTGCAAGCGTGGCGCGACGTGCTCGACGCCTTCCGTACGGGCGATGGCGCCGATGTCTGCGTTGTTCAACTTGACATAGCGGCCCGGCTGCAAGCCCTTGTATGGCATCGACGTGCGTTGCGCCCAGACATACACGCTGTAATTGGTGAGCCCGCTGAGATTGTGAATCACGCCGCGCTCCAAACCGTTGCCGATGCCGAGCATCAGGATCAACATGAACACACCCCAGAAGACACCCAGGGCGGTCAAGAACGCGCGCAGCTTGTTGCTGCGTAGCGTTGCCCAGACCTCTTGCCACGCGTCGAGGTCGATCACGCGCGCCCCCCGGATGATGCCGCGCGCGCCTCAGCCACGGAGCGCCTCGATCGGGCTGATGTTGGCGGCGTGGCGCGCCGGGAAAAAGCCAGCCAGGGCGCCCGAGAACACCAAGATACCCGTCGCCGTGAGCGCGATCGACAAATTGACGTCCGGGTTACGCAGAAAAGGCACATGGGTCACGTAACGCGCGGCGAGCCCGACGATGCCGATGCCAGCGAGCAAGCCGCAGTAACCCGCGACCGCCGTGACGATGATCGACTCACCGATCACCAGTGAAATGATCGACCAGGGCGTGGCGCCGAGTGCTTTTCGCACGCCGATCTCGCGCGTCCGTTCTTTGACGGAGATCAGCATGATGTTGCTCACCCCGACGATGCCCGCGAGCAACGTGCCGACGCCGACGATCCATACGAACACGGAAATCCAAACGAAGACGCTGTTGACGCGCTGAAATTGTTCCAAATTGTTGGACACGTGCAGCGCCTTGCGGTCGTTTGGTGATACTCCGCGACGCTCGGCCATGAAGCGAAACACATGGTCGGCGATTTGCTTGCTCTGTTCCAGGCTCGCGTTGCCGATCGTGAACATGAGTTGGTGAACGCGGCCGGGTTGGTTGTAGACGAGCTGCGCGGTCGTGACGGGGACGTAGATCTTCTTCAGCTCGGCTTCCCCGCCCACGTCTTCGAACACGCCCACGACTCGATAAAATACCCCGCGAATATTCAGATATTCTCCGATCGGGCTCCGCTTACCAAAAAAGAAATCCGACACCGCGGAGCCGATGACGCAGACCTTGCGGCGCTCGGCCAGATCCGGGTCGTTCAGAAAGCGGCCATCGGTGATGATGGTCTTTTCCAGATACTGGTGGCCTGGGTGCGTGCCACGGATGTCGAAGGCCGAGTGCTTCGCGCCATAGCTGACCATGAATTCGCCATACAGATAGAAGCGCGCCGTGATGTGGTCGATGCTCGGTATCGTGCGCTGCAGAGCGTCGTAGTCGTCGTTCATCAACTTCACGTCGCGGCCGGGCCCTCGGCCTGCGTACGGCATCGTGGTCTTGCCCGCGTAGACCCAGAGCGAATTGATCGCGTCGTCGCGAAACTCGTAGGCGGCGCCATTCTCGAGGCCGCGGCCTGCGCCGAGCAGCACGACCAGCATCAACATGCCCCAGGCAACGCTCAACGCCGTGAGCGTCGTGCGCAACTTGTTGCGCTGCAACGTCGCGAAAATCTCCTGCAATGCGTCCAAACCGGGCATGTTCAGGCGACCTTGCCGTCCTTCATGCGGATCACCCGGTCCGTGCGCTCGGCGATGTCGTGCTCGTGCGTGACGATCACGACGGTCATGCCGGTGTCGTTGACCTCGCGGAATAGATCCATGAGTTGATAGGACGTCGCCGTGTCGAGCGCACCGGTCGGCTCATCGGCGAGGATCAACTCTGGCTTGGTGATCAGGGCGCGCGCGACCGCGACGCGTTGCCGCTCACCACCCGAGAGCTCGTTCGGCAGATGCGTCGCGCGTTCGCGCAGGCCCACGCGGTCCAAGTATTCGAGCGCGACCTTGTTGCGCGTGCGGCGCGCTACGCCCTGGTAGTAGAGCGGCAGGGCGACGTTCTCTTGCGCGGTCTTGAAGCCGAGCAGGTTGAAGGACTGAAACACGAAGCCGATGAAGCGGTTTCGATAGTGCGCGGCCTCACGCTCGGACAGCGCACGCACCAGCCTGTCGCCCAAGTAGTACGCGCCCGTGTCGTAGTCGTCGAGAATGCCCAGAATGTTGAGCAGCGTGCTCTTGCCCGACCCAGAAGAGCCCATGATCGAAACGAGCTCGCCGCGCTCTACGCGGAAGCTCACGTCGCGCAGCACGTGCAACGGGCTCTCGGCGGTGCGGTAGGACTTATTGAGCTGCTCGAGCCGGATCATCGGAACCTGAGAAACGGCCCAAAGCATAGCAGCAACAAAATGAAACAGGGCCCCGGGAGGCCCTGTTGTCCGCGCCGACTCGAGGAGTCGGCCTTTTAGGTGCGGCTAGACAATCTGGTTCAGTGAGTGCCGCCCGTGCCGCCTGTACCCGCGCTCGCGCCACCTGCGCCACCGCTGGCCCCAGCGGAGCCGCCCGCTCCTGCGCCGCCCGCGCCGCCCGCGGCTGCGCCGGTTGCGCACGACACCGCGGCGGCGCCGCCAGTCAGCGTCACGTCACTCACGGTCACGTCGAACATGTAGTTGGTGCCCATCGTCCAGGGGAAGCCCCATTGAATGCCGAGCACCTGCGTCGGGTCTGCGGTTGCGGTGGGCATGCCCGCTCCGAGATCGGCCCACAGCACGCTGACGGTCGCCTCTGCGGCGGGTATCGCAACGGACTTGCTGGGCGCGACGCAGGAGCCGAACGGGTTCATCAGGTCGGTCGCCGTGCAGCCACCCTTATTCATCGGCGCTGCTTCCCACGGGTAGTCGGCATTGCTCTGCACTTGAAAGGAGATCGTGGGTGGCGTGCCCGCGGTGCCTTTGATCTTGAAGCTCACGCCGGTGTACTTCGACAGATCCGAGCA
>DATHOI010000481.1:0-3965 GCA_035485095.1 Polyangiaceae bacterium
GACGTGTTGCAAGCGTCTTCGTTGGCGCCGTTGCCGATTAGCCAGGTGGCCAAGGAACGACCGAGCTCCAGCATGGACGTGTGCCGCTCGGCCGGATTTTTGGCGAGGCCCTTTTGGAGGATTTCCCAGAGTTGGGAGTCCCCAGCGGCGTGGTCGGATAGCGACTTCGGCTCGTCTTCGACGATGGTGCGAAGTAGCGCATTGTAGTTCGAGGCGCTGAACGGCGGCACGCCCGTTATCGCCTCATACAACACGACGCACAAGGACCAGATGTCTGTGCGGTAGTCGACGTCCTCTCGGCCTCGCGCCTGTTCGGGTGACATGTAGTCCGGGCTGCCGACCACGGTGCCGATTTCGGTCAAACGCTGATTGGCGTCGCGCGGATCGGTCAATTTAGCGATGCCAAAATCCAGGATTTTTGGCTGCGTTCTCTGATCTTCCAACGCGATCAACAGATTGTCGGGCTTGAGGTCACGGTGCACGATGCCGCGAGCGTGAGCCACGCCCAGCGCGTCGATGATGGGCAACAGGATCTGCACCGCGCGGACCGCGGAGAGCCGGCCTTGCCCCAACAATTGCGCGAGCGTTTCGCCATGCAACAGCTCCATGACGATGAATGGGTCCCCGAGCTCGCTCTCGCCCACGTCGTATATCCGTACGATCGCCGGATGGCCGAGCTTGGCGACGGAGCGCGCTTCGAGCTGCAAGCGCGCGCGCAGCGCTTCCCGATCGAGGTCGGCGCGAATCAACTTGATCGCCACCGGTAGCCCGAGGTGCAAGTTCGACGCACGCCAGACCGCACCCATGCCGCCCTCGCCGATCAGTGATTCGAGCCGGTACTTCTCGGAGAGCACCGAGCCAACCGTGTAGCGCGACAGCGGTGCTGCCAAGGCGCTCGGCGGAAACGCGAGGCAAGTCGCCGAGTAGTCCGTAGCCATCGCGCTCCGCTAAGCAACTAGTGATCCATCTTCAAGAAGCGCGAGTTATCCTGTAGAAACGCCAGAATTTTGGCGATTTGCTCGTCGCTCGAACATTCTTGCCACGGCTCTCGCGCGTGGGCGAAGCGACCGCTTGTGGTCGAATGGCGCAGTGTCGCGTTTTGCAGCGCTGGGGTCGGCGCGTTCGGCTAGCAATGCCCAGTCGATGCCCCGGCGATGCCCGGCTATCTCGAGCCCTCGGTTACTCGCAGGTTGCGGCCCGTGCTTTGCATTCCGATTTGACGAGACAGTCGTCTCGAGAGGAGCAGGCCGTGGCATTCCGAAATGTCGTGTTTCCGTTTGTGGGCGGAGGAGTCGCACTACTCGGTTACGCCGTGTTCTCCTGGCTGCGCACCCGACGTGCGGCATTGGCGTTGAACGGGCCGAGCACGCTGCGCGAGGCCGGCTTGCTCGAGGCGGAGGGCGCCACTTTGCACGCGCGCGTCGCTGAGCTCGATTTGGACGACCTGCCGTTGGTGCATGCGTCGCCCTGCGACTCGGTCGCCGCGGAGGACAAGAGTATTGGAAATCGATTTCTAGCCCGCGCAACCGACGCGTTGTCCCCGTTCGGGGACCACTGCACGCGCGAGCGCGAGGAGTGCGAGAGCGACCGGGAGCCAATGGTCGAGAGCGAGCGGCGGCCCGCGAACGCGTCGCGCGTCGCTGGAGTGCGCTCATGAGCCTCAGTCACCGCGCGGCCCCACCGTCGACTGTTACGGCAAAGTTCTAGTCGGCAAGCACTAGCGAGACTCGAGCTGACGCCTCGGGCGCTGCAAGTCAGGCAAATACCGGCTGAATTCGCGCGTGCCCGCCTGCTTCGCGCAAAAGCACGAAGCGTGCTTACATTTGTAGGATGGCGCGCCCGCTCGTCGTTGCTCCATTTGCGCTTGCGGGAGCTCTGGGCATCGTCGGCAGCTTGGCTTTCGCGCATCACGCAACCAGCGTCGAGCCGGTGACGCGCCGCGCGGCGGGCGCGAGTGCCTGTCTGCCCGCGTCGAGTGCTTCGGCCGTTCCCGAATCGCAGGCCGCTGCCGCGCCAACGGCTTCGCCCTTTGCACGACTGCAGCCGCTCCGCTTCACGAACGAGAACACTCGCGAGAGCGCCAGCGTGCAGCTCTACGACGCGGCTGGTCACGTGAACGAGCAAGCTGCTGCTCTGCTCGACACGTTGCTGTGTGACGCACGCGACCCCAAGGCTCGCGCCACGCTCGCGCTCGACCGACGTACGCTGCAATTGGCCGTACGAGCTGCGCTGCATTTTCGAGCCGACGAAGTGCAGGTCGTGTCCGCGTATCGCAAACCGGGGCGTCGCCGGGAAGGTCCGCACGCGACCGGCAAAGCGCTCGACTTCAAGCTGCCCGGAGTCGCGGCGCGCGCGTTGGCGGCCTACTTGAGAACTCTGCCGCGGGTCGGCGTCGGGATCTACACGCACCCGAAAACGTCTTACGTCCACTTGGACGATCGCGAGCACAGCTTTCATTGGCTCGACGCATCGCCACCAGGCCGGACGTACCGCGAAATGTCGATCGGCAATGCGTCGCTCCCCAAACGTGATGCAGCCTACGCGCGCGCCGACGATTGGCCCGAGGGCATGAGTCCGCCCGAGGACACACCACCGTAACGCACGGATTGCCGCGTCGCGCGGCGCGGGCTATGAGCGCTACGCCATGCCCGCCTTTTACCTCGTGCTGCTCATCATTCACTTCCTCGCCCTGGCGCTCGGAGTCGGAACGAGCTTCGCCATGGTCACGCTCGGTATCGCGAGCGCAAGCTTGGAGCCGGCGGAGCGCCGCTCGTTCATGCTGCGTGCGGGAGGCGCTGTGAGCAAGAATGGCAGCTTCGGCTTTCTGCTCTTGGTGCTGAGCGGTCTCGGGATGCTGTTCCTGCGCGGTCCGGCGAGCGTGATGGCTGCGGGTGGTCCTGCCTTTCACGCCAAGCTCACGCTGGTCGTGATCGCCGCGGGTGTCCTTGGCTACAGTCAGGTGCTACGCAAGCGCGCACGCGAGGCCAGCGACACCGCAGCGATGGCGGCGCTGCCCAAAGTCGGCGCAGCGCTGCTCGTGCTGAGTATCGCTATCGTGGTGGCGGCCGTTATTGCTTTCCAGTGAGCGTGCGCAGCGTCTGCTCGATGCTGGTCGTGCCGCGTCTGGCTTCGGCATTGCCGCCTTCCCACGCTACTTTGCCGTCCGCGATTCCCGCGTACATCTGCCGGAACAACTCGGCGATGTTTTGAGACGCGCCGAGCGACGTGAAGGTCGGAACGACGGCGTCGAGCGGTGCTTCCACGACTTTCACGGCGCGTCCGAGGATGCGGCTCAGCGCTGCCGCGACGTCATTCGGCGAGAGCTCGACAGGACCACTGAGCTCGATCACGCGCTTGCCACGCGGTCCATCGAGCAGCGCTTCGGCCACGGTCTTGCCGATATCCTCGGTCGCGACCATCGGAATTGCTCGACTCGCGGCGATGAAGCTGGGTAGGACGCCGTCCTGCTGAGCGGGTTGCAGAACTCCAGACCAGTTCTCGGCGAAGTAGGCGGCGCGCACGAACGTCACGGCTAAGCCGCTTTCGGCCAGCGCGCGTTCGGCGTCGTGCGTGCTGATGATCGGGCCGGTGCCCTGCGCATGCTGCGAGCCAATCGACGACAAGAACACCACGTGCGCGACCTTCGCGGCCTTTGCCGCGCGCGCGAGTGACGCGGTGAGCTTCTTTCGTTCGGTAAGAAAATCACTCGCTCCCAGATCAGGAGGGGAAAGCAGAAACACGCCCTCAGCGCCGAGCATGGCCTGCGTCAGTGCGGCCTCGTCCTCGAGCGTGGCCACGACGACTTCGGCGCCCTGCGCAGCGAGCGCCTTGGCTTTGCCTGCGTCGCGCACCACCACGCGCACCTTTTTGCCCGCTCGCAGCAGAGTTTCGGCGGCGATCGACCCCGTATGACCCGTTGCACCTGTAATGACGTACATGGAAATACCTCCTTGTTTCGCTGACGA
>DATHOI010000482.1:0-10079 GCA_035485095.1 Polyangiaceae bacterium
ATGCGGCTGATCGAAGTGGAGGGGTTCAACGCGCCGTTCTGCGGCTTTGGCGCCGATGCGGACGTGCTCGCCGACTACGCGAAGGTGAAGAGCGCCTTGCAGCGCACTCCGCTGAAGCGGGTCGCGCCGGGGCTACTGAGCTACGGAGTCGCAGCGGTCACGCGTTCGATCCCGAGCTACTTCGTGAAGCGTATGCCGCATTGTCGGATCGTCAATCGCGGTGACGAGGCGTTTCGCATCGGCGCCAAGGGCGCGCTGCTCGGTCGACCGATCGCGCGCGGCGCGGTGATCTACGAAGGCCCGATGCGGCTGTGCGGGCTGTCGACCATTCCGTATTACGGTTACGGCTTTCGCATGTTCCCGTACGCCGAGGAGCGACCCGACCGCATGCACCTGCGCGTGGCGACGATCACGCCCGTGGAGTTCGTGCGCCACTTCAGCGAGATCTGGCGCGGAGAGTATGACAATCCGAGCACTTTGTTCGACTATCTCGTGGAGTCCATGAGCATCGAGCTGGATCCGCCGACCGACTTCCAAATCGGTGGAGATGCGCGGGGTAAGCGCGCGAAACTCGACGTGACTTTGTCCCCGACTGCGATTCGTCTGGTCGATTTCTATGCGCCGCCGAGCGTGACGTGAAGCGTCGGGTTGCGGCGCTCCTCTGGGCGACGTTTGCGCTCGCGTTCTCGCCGCCTGCGAGCGCGGACGGGCCCGAGCTCAGCGCGCGCTTGACGTGTGCGCCTGCGACCGGTCCGGGGCGCATTCTGTGCGAAATTATCGCCCAGACCGCCTCTGGCAAGTTGGTCTGGGTCGACGCCTTGGTGGTACGGGCGCCCGACTTCGCGCGGCCGCTTCGCGCGCGTGTCGTCGCACAGGTCGGTTCGGGCGCCGAGGCCGGCACTGCCACTGCCAAGCTGGCGCTCGTGGCGTCGGAGCTCGGTCATGGCAGGCTCGAGGTGTTGGTGCGCGGGGTGGTCTGTCACGACCAGCCGAGCGGACAGCATTGCGGCGCCGAAGTCGCTCGGGTTTCGAGCGCCGTCGACGTGGGTCAACCCGCTCCGGCTCCCACGCCTGTGCCCTGAGTCAGCGCCCCGCCAGTGAGCCCGGAATTTGGCCGGAATTTGCTGCCTCTGTTAGTCACCAGGGGATGCAGCTACCGGGTCGATTGCGGCTCACCACGCTCGGAGATCTACTGGGCGAGTTGCATCGCGCCTGTGCCAGCGGCGTGCTCGAGCTGGTCGAGGTCGACGGCGCTCGCTCCGGCAAAAGTCATCGCGTGTACTTCGACGCGGGTTTGGTAGAGGACGTAGACACGTCGCTCAATCACCCGCGACTCGGCGAGATCCTGGCGCGCGACGGTTTGCTCAGCATGTCCGCGCTAGCGCGTGTTGCGCGTCGCCTAGTCGAACAGCCCGGAAAGCGGGTCGGTGAGATCCTCGTCGAAGAGGGTCTCGGCACCGCCGACCTCGTTGCAGCGGCTTTGCGGCGCCAGCAGAAGAGCCGACTCGACGCGTTGTACAGCTTGTCCGAGGCTTTGATTCGCTTTCACGTGCCGCGGCCGCGCGCGGGGTTTCGCCCGACGCCGCTTTCGCCTCGCGAATTTTTGCACGGTCGGCCGCGCGCTCGCACGCGGCTCCGCTCGCGCGTCACCGAACGCTTCACGTTTCGCAGCGAACCGCGCGCTGCCGCTCCCGCCAGCCGCGAGGACAAGCAGCTCGCGGCGTATCGCGCGCTCGGCCTCGCACCAGGAGCACCATTGCGTGACGTGCAGCGCGCATTTCGAAAGCTCGCCGCGGAACGGCACCCCGATCGATTTCCGCTCGCGACAGCTGCCGAGAAGGCGCGTCACTTGTCGGATTTCGCGGCGCTCAGCGCGGCCTATCATGCGCTGACGGGCTGAGCGTCAGCGGGCGAGATCGCGGGTGCCGAGCCAGCTCGTGATCAGGGCTGGTAGCTCGTTCAGCGAAGCGAGGAGCACGTCGGGCTGTGCTGCGATGAGCCGTTCGCGTGCCTGGATGCCGCCCTCGACGCCGACGCTGCGCGCTCCGGCCGCCTTGGCGCACAGGATATCCTGCGGCCCGTCTCCAACCATGACGAGCTCCGGAGTGCGTAGGGCCAGGCGCTCGGCGATGTGCTGAAGCGGCAGCGGATCGGGCTTGATCTTGGCTAAATCTCCGCCTCCGACGACGACCGCGAAGTGACTGGCCAGGCGTAGGTTGGCGAGCACCGCGTTGGTCGTCGAGCGCGGCTTGTTCGTGCACAGCGCGAGCGGCAGATGGCTGAGCGCACTGAGCGCTTCACGAGCGCCGGGGAGGAGCGTCGTGTGATCCGTCGCGTGCGCGTCGTAGTAGCTCAGGAAGGAGGCCAAGAGCGGCTCGAGCTGAGGCGCGTTGGGCTCGAGCCGGGCGGCGCGGACCAAAAGCGCGCGCGCGCCGTCTCCGACGTAGCTTGCGATCTCGTCCACCGAGAGCTCGCCAAAGCCGCATGCTGCGAGCGCGTGGTTCGCCGCATGGGCGATGTCGAGCCGCGAGTCGATCAGCGTCCCATCGAGGTCGAATACGACGCCGAGACGGATGGCCGGGCCGAGGCTCGCTGGGCCGCCCGGATCTTGACGCGCCGTGCTCATCTTCAGCCAGCGTGGCGAAAGGCCGCTCGACCCACGAAGAACGGGCCCATTTGCGTGATGAACTCGGACGTTTGGCGAGTGGCGCGCATCGCCTGCACGACGTGCGACAAGGGATGCAAATCTTTCCCGACTAGGCCGATTACGAATTCGTTGTCGTTGGCGTCGAGGCCGTGACAGGCCAGGCGCACGTCGTGAGCGAGATCCTGCGCGCCGTAGGCTTTGCCGATCCCAGCGTGCTCGCGCATGATCGCGCCGCGCTCGCGCGGCTCGACGCGTTCGAACGCGCCTGAACGGCGCAGCGGGTACCACACCGCCCATGGCCAGGCCTCGTTCAGCACGGTCTCGCGCGGACGACGTAGGAGCCAGTATTCGAGATCGCTCTCGAAGCCACTCGAGTACGTACGGCCGAGCATCGTGTACTCGCGGAGCAAGCTGAGACTGGCAGTTTCCGGATCGCCGAATACCGGACGCAGTTTGGTGGCAAAATCGAGCGGCTCCTCGCTCCAACTCAGGACGCCGAGGCCGTGGGGATTGTTCACGTCTTCGTACACGACGCTCGGCACGTTGCGGCGCGTGAGGGCTAGAGCGAGATTTTTCAGGGCGTCAGCAGGCGCGAGGCTCTTGTCGGATTCGAACACCATGAGCTGCATGAATAGCCGCCGGTCCAATATCTGCGGAATTCCCTCACGCTCCGCACCGCGCTCGCGGACCTCGATGCGTTCGGTTTGACGTTCACCGTGTGCGTTTTCGCCCATGCGCGGAATGCTAACAAAAACCGCGGCTCGTGGTCTTACCAATCGCCCGATCTCTGTTAAACTCCGCCGGCTTTGGCGTCACCCACTCAACTAGCGAGCACCGCTTCGGACAAGCGCTCACAGACCGTTCCCCCAGAAAAGAACGGCGCTCTCGAGCATCCGTTGCCGGCCGGCATGCGTGATTTATTGCCGCCCATTGCTCGTCGCCAAGGGGAGCTGGCTCGCCGAGTCACGCATTGCTTCGAGCTGCACGGTTACGAGGTCGTGACCTTGCCAGTGTTCGAGTATGCGGAGGTGCTCGAACGCGGTCTCGGCGCGCTCGATTCGGAGGAGGTGCTGCGCTTCGTCGAACCGGAGAGCGGTGAGGTCGTCGCGCTGCGCCCGGACATGACGCCGCAGATCGCGCGCATTCTGGCGACCCGCTTGGCGGAGCTGCCCGGCCCCGCGCGCCTTTGCTATCACGGCTCGGTCATGCGCCGTCGGCGCGAGCGCGCGCGGCGTCATCGCCAAATCTTTCAGGCAGGGGTCGAGCTTCTAGGGCTCGAAGGGCCGGCGGGTGATCTCGAGATCCTGCGGCTGGCCTCGGCGGGCGTGCGGGCCGCAGGGCTCTCGTCCTTCGTGTTCGATCTGGGACACGCGCGCATCGTGGCTGCGTTGCTGGAGTCGCTGCCGGCGGAGCGCACGAACGAGCTGGTCGATGCGCTCGCGATCAAGGATCAGTCCGAGGTGTCGCGGCGCGCGCTGGCTGCTGGCTTTTCTGGTCGAGCGCTGACCGCCATTTCCGAGCTCTGTGAATTGCACGGCGGCGCCGAAATCTGGCCGCGCGCGGAGCGGTTGCTCGCGGGCACCGCGGCCGAGCCCGCGCTGCGCGAGCTGCGCCAAATCTGGGACGCAGCGCAGACGGCAGACTTAGCGCCCGAGCTGCTGATCGATCTCTCCGAAACGCGGCATTTCGCCTACTACACCGGCCTCATGTTTCAGATCCACGCGGATGGCCCAGGCACTCCAATTGGAGCGGGCGGGCGTTACGATGGCCTTTTGGCGCGTTTCGGCACGCCGCGCGCAGCTGCCGGCTTTGCGCTCAGCCTCGATCATCTAGCCTGGGCTTTGGAAAATATCGGTCGTGAAGAGGCAACGCCCGCGCGACTCTTGACCGTGGGCGCGAGCGAAACCCTGCTCGCGGAGCTGCGCGCGTTGGGCGTGCCCTGCGCCGCCGCCACGAGCGCCACGAGCGCCGAGGCGCTCGCCTACGCGCGCGCTTGGCGCTACAGCCACGTGCTAGAGGTGCCCGCCCAAACCGGCAAGGCATCCTTGTTGAGCGTTGCCGACCAACAAAAAGAGTCCGTTCTCCTGGAGCCCCAAGCTCTGGCGAGCCAATTGAGCCAGCCCCGACTGGGGTCGGCATAAGTAGCGTGGCGCGTGCTGCGTTCTAACCCGTGCGAGTGAATATGTCTTCTGTGGTCATTGTTGGTGCTCAGTGGGGCGACGAGGGCAAAGGCAAAATCGTCGATATTTACATGGAATTTGCCGATGTCGTAGTGCGCTACGCCGGCGGTCCGAACGCCGGTCACACGCTCGTCGTAGGTGATGAAAAGATCGTGGTGCGGCTGCTGCCGAGCGGCATTTTGCGTCAGGGCACGCACTGCATCCTCGGCCAGGGCATGGTCATCGACACGGAGGTGTTGCTCGGCGAGATCGACGAGCTGCATCGCCGCGGGCACGCAAAGCTCGAGGAGCGCCTCACGGTCAGTGATCGCGCGCACCTGATTTTGCCGTACCACGTGCTGGTCGACACCTTGCGTGAAGGCGCGGCACCGGCCGACAAAGCCCTCGGCACGACCAAAAAGGGCATCGGCCCGGCCTATGAGGACAAAGTGCGACGCGTTGGCGTGCGCGCGGGTGAGCTGCGCGATCTGAAGGCAATGGCTGCACGCATTGCCTACGCGATGGAAGGCTGGGCGCCAACGGTGCGCGCGCTCGGCGGCGAGCTGCCCACAGTCGGCTCGGTGATGAGCAAGCTCGAAGCCCACGCGGCGCGCATCGTGCCGATGCTCGCTGCGACCTCCGAGCTCGTGGACGACGCGATCAAGGCGGGCAAGCGGGTGATGCTGGAGGGCGCACAAGGCACGCTGCTCGACATCGATCACGGCACGTATCCGTTCGTCACCTCGAGCTCTGCGGGCGCGGGCGGCGCAGCGAGCGGCGCGGGCATCGGCCCGAACCGCATCGGGACGGTGATTGGCATCACCAAGGCGTACACGACGCGCGTTGGCACCGGGCCCTTTCCAACCGAGCTCGACGACTCCGACGGCAAGCATTTACGCGAGGTCGGCGCGGAGTTCGGCTCGGTCACCGGTCGCCCGCGGCGCACCGGTTGGTTGGATCTGCCAGGGCTACGCTATGCGTCGCGCGTGAACGGCATCGACGGCTTGGCGCTCACCAAGTTGGACGTGCTCACGGGTATGGAGCGCATTCGCGTGTGCGTCGCCTACGACACGCCACAAGGCCGCGTCACGAGCTTGCCCATCGATCAACTCGACCCGCCGGGCAAAGTTCAGCCGGTTTACGTCGAGATGCCCGGTTGGAAGGAGCGCCTGGAAGGTGTGCGCGTGCTCGACGATCTGCCGAGCGCAGCACGCGCCTACGTGCGCTTCATCGAGGAGCAGGCGGGCGCGCCGGTGTACCTGGTCAGCGTCGGTCCGCGGCGCAGCGAGACGATCATGCTGCACAATCCATTCGTCGGGCGCGCCGCAGCTCCCTGAGGCTGAGTTCGCGCGCGTTTCGAGAAGTGCTAATCTTCTCGGGATGTTTTGGGTACAGCTCGTGGTGCTGCTCGAGACTCGCACGGCCACGGCCGAGGCGGACTTGGCCACGGCAGCGCTCGCCAGTCCCAGGCCGCGCGAGTGCCGTGGCGCGGCCGCTGGCATGGGCGGGCTCTGGGTGCGCGCGCGCGAGGGAGACGCGCAGCGCTTCTGTGATCTGGTGGCGCGAGGTTACGCGCGGCTGCAGCAGACGCCGGCGGACGCGCTCGCGGCCGCGCAGGCGGCCGAAGCGCTGGCTGGGGAGGTCGCGCCGGTTCGCGTGCTGAAGGGGCGCGCTCAATTGCGGCTGGGTCAGGCGCCCGCCGCGCTCGAGCAATTCAAGCAGGCGGAGTCCGAGGACGCTCAGGCGTTTCTCGATCCGAAAGCGCTGCACGACTACGCGCGGGCGGCATCCCTCGCGGGGCAGCCGCTCGACGCGGTCCGGCTGTACCGCATGCTCGTGTCACGCAGCGCGCTGCTCGACGACGTACGCGAGAAGAGCCTCGTTCAGATCGAGGCCGCCGCGCACGTCTTGTCATATGCCCAGGGTGGCTCCGACGAAGCACTTGGCTATCTGGCTCAGGCGCGTCGCGAAGCGCTCGGCCTGTCGCCTTGGATCACCGGCTTGCAGGTGTTGATTGCCGAGCGGAACGGCCGAGCGGAAAGCACGCTGGGCTCGAACGCTTTGCCCAGCCTCGCCTCGCTCGCGCAGCCACTTTCGGGTGCCGGCGGCGAATCACCGCTGCTGCCGGCAGGCGAGCTCGACGCGCTGCGCGCGGTGCTGACTGAGTCGAGCGACCCGAGCCAGAGCGGCAACTACTACGCACGATTTCTAGCGCACGCTCGGCGTGAGAACGTTTGGCTCGGTCAAGCTCAGAAGAAACACGTCGAGCCCGCGCCGGGGAAGGGCAAGGCGCGTTGAGGTCGGCGCTCTTCGCAGCTGCGCTGTGCGCGCTTTCAGTCACGCTCGGCTCGGGTGCTCTGCGCGCGGAGCCGAGTATCTGGCAGCGCGCGCAGCAGCCGGAGCTTGCTCGCAATCAAGTGCTGTTGAACCGCGTCGAACGCATGTTGGGTACGGTCGGGCTGCCCGAGTTCAACGCCGAGCTGTCAGCCGGCGCGGTCGCGCTGTTCCAACTCGGTGACGGGCGCTGGCGCTGTGATTCGTCCGCTCCAGCCGCGTCGAGCTCGCAGCCCGCAACTCCGGAGCCCACGCTCGATCCGCGCCTCGAATATCTATTGGGCGGCGCATTGCTGGAAGCCCAGGTCGAGCGCGACGTGGACGCTCGCTGTATGTTGGAGCGAGCACTGCGGGACGCTCCGGACAGTCCGCTCGCTGCGCTGGGTTACTTCAATCTGGCCATCAGCGCGGGCAAGCTCGGCGATCGGAAAGCGGAACGCGCCGCGTATCTGCATGCGCTCGACGTGACCTGGGACCCGGACATGCGCGCCAATGAGTACGGTAACCTGGCCGAGAGCGACATGGACGCCGGAGATCTGAAGCGCGCCGTGCGCGAGTACCGCATCGCGCTGGCCGCTTCGCAGCAGCCTGACACGGTATCGCTCGCGTACTTTGGCTTGGCCGTTGCGCTCGATCGCTCGGGGGATCTGCCGTCCGCGCTGGCCGCCGCCGAGCAGGCGATTTCGGTGCAATTGCCGGCGACGCTGTTCTCGACTCCGAGCGTGCTCGATCTGCCGAACGTGTCATTTACGCCGAGCTACGAGATCCACTACTACAAAGCACTCGGGGCGATGGCCAAGAGCCGGCTCCCGAGCGACAACGCCACGCGCCGCGAAGCGCTTGCCGATGCCATCGAACAGTGGACAGCCTACTTGCTGCGCGCGGAAGCGGATCACGCGCCTTGGGTTCAGCCGGCGCGCTTGCACAAGGCGAGCGTGGAACGTGAGCTGTCGAAGTTGGCGGTTCCGCGGCAAAAACCCCAAGAAACGCCCGATTCGGAGCCGAGCTCGCCGTAGCCGCGCGAGCGTCAGGCGGCGCGGGGCAGCTCGGGCTCTGGATCGCCACGCAGGACGCGGCTGGCGCCTTCGGCGTCGTCGACTGCTTCGAAGACGGGTCGCAAGTGTGGGCCACGCCCGAGCTCGCCGAACGCGCCGCTTGCGGCCAGCGCCCGCGCGCGCGGGCCGTCGATCACGAAGAACACGTCGCGTAAGCCGTCGCCAGCCGGCGCGTCGATCACGTCCACGATCAGTTGCCGATCGACGTGGAGCTCCTCGCTGCCGCGCTGGATCAACACGCGCTTGTCGGTGATGAGGTAGCGCGTGTGCTTGGCGGCATAACCTTGGCGAATGACCGCGTCGTAAATCACGTAACAACCGACCGCAAAGACCAACAGCACCGCAAGCGACAGACCAAAAATGAGGGCAGCAAAAGGAAAGGAGCGCACCGGTAGGCCGCCGTGCGCCACGTGCTGCAGCGCAGGGATCGCGTCCTCCACCATGCGGCCGACGCCCGCGAACAGGAACCCGCCGATGCCGAGCAAGCTCCATTCCCGCTGCCCATGGGGCAAGTACGCGCGAAATTGGTGATGGCGCCGCGCTGACCAGATCACTCGTTCGCCGTGGTCGAGCCGTTGCGCGAGCGGGCGCTCGGCGTGCTGGCCCGAAGGCGCGATCGCCTCGGCACCGCGCACGATCGCCCAAACACGGTCGGGCGCGCGCACGCCATACAGCTTCAACATCAACCGACGACGGAGCGCACCCGTCGGAACCGCGCGCACGAGCTCGAGATCACCCGCGGTGTGGTCGGAGTCGTTCCAAAAAATGCGCGCGAAGCTGATGGCCTTGCGCTCGATGCTGCGTCGAAACGGGCCAAAGTAGGTGATGACGTGCTGCTCAGTCACCACGTAGCGCGCTTTGGCCAGCCACATACGCGGCACTTCCCGAGCCGCGATGCCGAGCGACGCGCACCACACGGAAAACAACATCGGCCCTGCGGGAGCCGTGCGCAGCGCGAACGCGATCACCAGCGCGAAGCTGAGCGAGATCGCTGCGAGCACGAAGAATACGGCCGAGACTGCGCGTGCCAGCGGCGGAGGTGCCAAGACGGTTGGACGCGCTGTCCAAACGATGCGTTCGCCGAAGAGGGGGTCCCTTGCCACGTGCTCGCCTCGTCTCGGAAAAGCGCGATCGCGCCGGCCGAGCTCCCTTTAACTTGCGCCTGACACAACGCGGCGTCCAGGGTTTCACCGGGTTTCAGCGGCACCGTAATCGGGGTTCCGCGCCGACCTGGAATTCGCGGTGCTCAGGAGCTCGAGGGCGAAACGAACACGATCTCGACCCGCGCGTTGCGCTGGTTGGCGCCGGGTCGGTCTGGGTCCAAGACCGGTTCTGCGCCGCCAGCGGCGTCGGCCTCGACGCGCGCGGCTCCGCCCTTACGTAGCGCGTCGGCGATGGCCGTCGCCTGCGCGGTGTCGTGCGGCGTCGCGTTGCCGTGCGCACCGTGGACGACTGCGAGCAGCGGGAATTCCGGATGCGCTTTGGCCACCTTGCCGAGGGTGTCGAGCGTGCTCGCTGCTGCGCTGCTTAGCTCGTCCTTGTTGTTGAACAGCGTGTGCAACGTCACCACGACACCTCGGTCGTCTCGAAATGGGAGGAGATTGGACGCGCTGAGCTCGGCGAGCAACGCATCAGCAACGCCCGCGGCCGGGTCCTTCTGCGTCGCTGGACGGCGCGCCAAGGTGAGCTCCTTCAGGCAGCCGCTGCGCACGGCGACCGCGTCGTCGATCGGCGCTGGAGGCGACCCGAGCTTACCGCTCAGCTCAGTGAGCTTGCCGAGCAAGGGAGGCAAGCTATCGCGGTTTGGCTCGAGCAGACGCGCCGACAAGCACAGCAGCTTGGCCTGCGACAGCAGCGCCTTCACCGCCGCGAGCCGCGCTTGTT
>DATHOI010000483.1:0-8983 GCA_035485095.1 Polyangiaceae bacterium
CTTTGCCGCAAAGCCGTGACGTGTGCGCGTGATCTCCACCGCCGCCAGTCGCGCGCGACCGCGAAGTGCCTCCGGCTTCTCCAAACGGAGCGTGACGCGCTCGAGCGACGGATGAAGCGCGAGCAGACTGGCGGCGAGCTCTTCCGTGGCGACTTCGATCAACTTGTACGCTCGGAACTGGAGCAGATTCGTGATTTCGGTTGCGACTCGCGAATAGTCCACAGTGTGCGCGATTCGCCCACTCTTGCCCGGGCGCGACAGATCGAGCCCGAGGTCGAGATGCACCCGCACCTGTTGCTTTCGCAGCCGCTCGGCGGGACGGATGCCCACGATGCACTCCACCTCGAGGGCTTCGATAAGGATGCGGTCGGTCATGTCGTCCCGAAAGCGCTCTTAGCATTGCTCGGCGCGTCCGGAGAATGAGTCTCGCTGGCGCGGCCACCGAAACAGCGTATCCTTTTCCCCAAGATGGCTACTGGCCGGGGCAAAGTCCTGATTGTCGCGACGTTGTGTATGGGCGCCGCGCTCGGTTGCGGCGCACGCACCGACACGCTCTTCGATGACGGCGCCGGTGGTTACGCCGACGTCGGAAACGACAGCGCGGGCGGCGCCAGCGCTGGCAGTTACGGCGCCGGCGGCTATACGGCAGGCAGCTTCGGCACGGGTGGGGGCTACGTGGGCGGCTACAACGCGGGTGGTTCGGGCGCGGGCTTTCACGCGGGTGGCAGCATCGGCACCGCCGGCACTTCGTTTGGTGGCTTTGGCGCGGTCGGTGGTTTCTTCGGCACGGGTGGCGTGGCGACGGGTGGCTCCGGCGCCGTCGCTGGCTTTGGCGCGGTGGGCGGTATCGTCGGAATTGCCGGCACTTCGTTTGGTGGCTTCGGCGCGGTCGGTGGCAGCGGCGTAGCTGGCTCCGGTGGCTCCGGTGGCTCCGGTGGCATTGTCGATCTGTGCGTTGGCGTGGCTCAGACCAGCTGCAACAAGTGTCTGTGCACGAGCTGCGGTTCGCAGCTCAACGGCTGCTTCGGTGATCTCGGCTGCGTGTTGGTCCTCGCGTGCGTACAAGAGACCAACTGCCAGGCCCTCGGTTGCTATCAGGCTTCGACGTGCCGCGGCGTGATCGATCAGTTCGGAGGGCTGACGGGCAGCGCCATCGAGGAGGTCTTCTCGTTGGCTTCTTGCACCGCCACCACGCGCTCGACCTGCGGCTGTAACTGAGCCTAGTGCGTGACCGCGGGTCGAGGCTCGGCTTGTGCGACGATGAGCGGCCAAGCCAACGGATCGCGCGACCATTGCTCGGCGCCGACGGCGCGCATCTCGACTCGCAGTTGGTAGCTGTCTGCGATTGGCGGTACGGGCAAACCCATCGTACGCGTGCGATAGCGCAACGTCGGCGACTTGTGCGTGTGTGCGTCGGTTAGGGTCTCGAGCCCGGTGCTCGCGACCAGCGCGAAGCGCATTTCGAAGCGCTGGTTGAGCTCGCTCGGATCGACTTGAAAGTAGGCGTGAACCTCTAGCGGCAAGAGCGCGCCCGGCGGCGGCTCGACGCCGCGTGGCAGATTCAGCTGCTCCACTACGTTGAATAGAGATACGTTGTTGGATTGCTGATCCAGGCTCGAGGCGCTGGACAAGGTCAGCATGTAGCAACGGGGCATGCCACGCCTCCTAGCATGTACTCCGCGCGCTATGGCAACATCACGCCGCTCGCGCAACGAATCACGGCGTAGCTGCCGAGCAAGTACGCGAAAATGCCCAACGCGACTGCCACGCGAGCCAGTGGGCGCGCTCCCGGGCGGGCCCGAAGCGTCAGCCGTGTTGCGAAGAACGCGGCTGCTCCCACCCCACACACATAGGCGACGGCGAGTAACGGCGCACCATGTTCGGTGCTGGAGAGCGCGGCAATCAGCTCCGGACGCACGTCGTCCGGCGCGAATGTCCCGCGCAGCAACGGCCAGACGATTTGCGCGCCGTGCAGCGCACTGAAGAGCAGCACGACGACCAGGGCCGTGCGTTCCAAGATGCCGAGAGCGCGCGCCCGCTCGGCTGCCTCCGGTGCCTCTATCGTCGACGGTCGGCGCTTGAGCTCACGCCAGGCGAAGACCAGGAACGGCAGCCAAACCACGAGTAGTACCGCCGAGACGAACAGCGGTTGGAGCTCGAGTCCTGGGCTGGGCAGCGCGCCGTCGGTGCGCGCCCGAAGTGCTTGGCAAGCCAAGTGGAGCAAGACGAACGCAGCGAAACCCAGCCCGCCGTAGCGATCGCAGGTCGAGACCAGCAACGCCAAGCCGCGCGTCGAGCTTGACGGAGCCACGGAGCGCGCATCACCCTTGACGGACACGAGCGCAGCATATGCCAAAGGTCCTCCGGATTTTCTCAGTTTCGACGCTGGCCACGTCGCTGTGCGCTTCGCTCGTCAACGGCTGTGGCCACTCCAGCGCCGATATGGACCGCCCTGAGGCGACACTATCGGCGAACGGCGATGCACAGGCCGCGTTCCGCGCGCTGCGCGCCGCCTGGTTCTCGGGCAGCTCGAGCGAACGGCGTAAGCTCGAGCCCGAGCTCCGCCTCTTCCTCGCGCGTTTTCCGCGCGACGAGCAGAGCGACACGGTGCGCGTGCTCATCGCGTTCGATTGCGTGAGTCGCGGTGCGCTTCAGGAGGCGCGCGTGTTCTTGGCTTCGGTGCGTGAACAGGTCGGTTCGGTGCACGACCTCTCCGAGGTCGGTGAGGCGTTCGCGTTGCTCCGTGAGGGTAAGCCGGATGCCGCCTGGAGCCTGCTCGAGCCGCTCGCCGGAAAAATCGTCGATCCAGACGAGCGCTTGGTCTTCAGCGAGTTGCGGCTGCGCGTGGCAGTCGACGCGCATCGCTACACGCGCGCCGTGCGCGCCGCAGAGGAGCTCTTGGCCGAGGCCCCCGCCGAGACGCGTTCCTCCCTCGAGGACATGGTGCGCGAGCTCTTCCAGCGCGCGCCCAAGACCGACCTTTTGGAGAGCCTGCAGAGCTTCGGCCCCATTGAAGCCGACGACAGCGTGAACGCATCGGCTCGTGACTGGCTCAGACAGATGCTGCGCGAGCGTTTGGTCGCGCTTGCCGTGCGCGAGAAGGACGCGGGGCTCGCGCGGCGCTTGCTCGACTCCGCACCGGCCGCGCTTCGCACCAGTGACGCGGGCGCGAAGCTTGCGGGGATCGCGGGTGGCGGTCAAAGTGCGCCCTTGATTTTGGGGCGCTCGCTGGGGGTCGTTCTGTCACTTGGCAACGCCGAACTGCGGCGCCGTTCGGCGAGCGTGGCTGCCGGGCTCGCGCGCGGGCTTGGCTTGCCCGACGCATTGTCCAAGCCGGGCGCCGTGCACCTGATTTCGCAAGACGACGGCGGTTCGGTAGCGGGCACGGTCGAGGCGTTGCGCGAGCTGTCCGCGGAAGGTGCTGCGATTCTAGTTGCGGGCATCGACTCCGGCTCGGCAGATGCCGCCGCGCACTTCTCGGAGGAAAATGACATTCCGGTGCTGCTGGTCGAGGTTCCGGACGTCGCGACTGACCCGCTTCGTGATGCCTTCGAGCTCGGTGAGAGCCCAGCGGACGAGCAAGCCGCGCTGGACGCCGAGCTGTCCCGTCGAAAACTGCAACGCGTGGCGCGCGTGGGTCGCGCAGGCGAGCCGTGCGACGCCGCTCCGGCGAGCGCCATGGGCACCCGTTTCTCGGTCGACGAATGGCGTCGCGAACGCATCTCTGCGCTGCTCGTGCTGGGCCCTGCCGCGTGCGCGAGCGACGCCGCACGCGAGCTGCGGGGCGTGGGCTTTTCACCCGGCTTCGCGCTGGGGCTCGAAGCGGCCGAATTCATCTATTCGAGCGACGCGCCCCGCCAGAGCTTCGCCATCGGCGCCGGGGTTTTTCCGAGCGCGACGCGCCCGGACCGCAACGCGAGCTCGGCGCTGCCGCCGCTCGATTGGTACGAAGCATTGGGCCACGACGCTGCGCTACTCAGCAAGGCAGCGCTCGACGGCTTCCCCGACGGCCGCGTCGATGATACTCGCGCCGTCCACGAGCTACACGTGCGCGCAGAACGCGCGCTTGGCACCGCCCATGCGTCACTTTGGACCAGCGATGCGCGTGGCTTCTCCGACGCACACCTCTTGCCCCGCACGCTGACGATAGTGTCCTCCGAATCTTCGCCCAAGAGAGAGCCGTGACTGATTCCGTTCTCGAGTTCGATCTGCCGACCCGTCGCGCGACGCAAAAGCTCGCACAATTGCTGGCGCCCACCCTGAAGCCGAGCGATCTGCTGATCCTGAGCGGACCGCTCGGCGCGGGCAAGACGTTCTTCGCCCGCGCACTGTGCCGCGCGCTCGGTTTGCCCCAAAGCGCGCGCGTACCGAGTCCGACATTTACGCTCGTGCACGAGCACGAAACCACGCCGCCGCTCTCGCACGCGGATTTGTATCGCTTGAACGGCGCCGAGCAGGTTCGCGCGCTCGGGTTGGACTCGCAGCGCGACGACGGACGAATCTTACTCGTGGAGTGGGGTGAGCCTTACATCGAGGTGCTGGGTGGTGATGCTTTGCTGCTCACGCTCGCGCTCGATCCGCGCCGCGCCGTGTTTTCCGGCACCGGGCGGCGTTCGCGCGCGATCCTCGCTGCGCTCGGTGCTAAGAGTTGAACGTGGCCGACGTCGAACAATCCGAGAACGACCAGCCAGGTGGCGTCTGGGTCGCGCTCCGCGAGCCGTTCGTAGCCGTGTTCGAGATGGTGGGCTCGGTCTTGGTGCTGACCGCCGAAACACTGGTTTGGCTGGTCCGTCCGCCGTTCCGCGTCGGGCAATTCCTGTCGGCGATGGAGTTCATCGGTGTGCAGTCGGTGTTCATCGTGTCACTCACGGGCGTGTTCAGTGGCATGGTGCTCGCGCTTCAAACGACGCACAGCCTGCGTGCGTTTGGCGCCGAAGGCATCGTAGGTTCGATCGTCGCGACTGGGCTCACTCGCGAGATAGCGCCAGTCTTTACCGCACTGATGGTCGCTGCACGCGCGGGTAGCGCGATGGCAGCCGAGCTCGGCAACATGCGCGTCACGGAGCAAATCGACGCGCTCGTAACCATGGCCGTTAGTCCCGTTCAGTATTTACTCTCACCACGCTTGCTCGCTTCGGTGTTGATGGTGCCGCTATTGTGCATTCTCTACACCTGCGTGGGCATGGCCGGAGCGTGGCTTGTGGCAGTGCAATGGCTCGGTGTCGACCCGGGGATCTTCATTTCGAACATCGAGAAATACGTCGTGCCGAGCGATTTTTACATGGGCCTGATCAAGGCCGCGGTGTTCGGCTTTCTGATCTCGGCCATCTCGTGCACGCGCGGCTTCAACGCTTCCGGCGGCGCGCGCGGCGTCGGTCAGGCGACGACGCAAGCCGTGGTGCACAGCGCGGTGACGTTGCTCGTCGCCAACTATCTACTCACCAGTTGGCTGATGGGCGGCCCGACGGGCTGAGGCTCAATGCGGGTGGACCGCAGGCGAATCGTTCGAGGCGGCCGCCACTTCGTGCGTGACGATGCCTTGCACCTTGGCCAGCGAACGCATCACGTCCTCCGGTGACTCGGCGTCCTTCTTTGCGAGCTTCTTCGCGACCTTTCCGTCAGCGGGGCCGTCGTTGATTGCCGAGATGAACGACTCCATGCGCTCGGCTTCACCATTGCCGTTCACATCGACGATCACGAGCTTGCCGGCGCCCTGCCCGAGGTCATCTCGGAAATCGAATACCGCGCCGACCACGGTGAGCGCGCCGCTCTGCACGCGCTTGCCGTAGCGTTTGAGCGCAACCGCTACTTGATTGTGCACGTTGGCCACCACGCCTTCGGCCCAAGCTTGGTTTTCGTTCTTGCCCGCTGACGGGCGGGGAATTTGCAGCGTCTTGAGCTGCGCTTGCAGCGGCTTGCTGAGCTTGGAGGTATCGCCGCTAGCGGCCTTGACCGCGCCACAGCCCGTGTGGCCGATGATCAACAGCAGCGGCGTATTCAGGTGCTCGATGCCGTACTCGATAGAGCCTTCGTCCCCGGCCAGCTGATTGCCGAAATTGCGCACGGTGTAGTCGTCGTTCTCGCTCGTCTCGTCCCAGGCCTGCGATTGCACGCGCGAATCCGAACAAGTGACGACGGTGGCGCGCGGCAGCTCTGCGTCCGCGAACGCGGAGAAGAATTTGGAGCCGTGCTCCATGTAGGTCTTGTTGTCTTCGAACGCCTCTTTCAAAAAAGATCGCGTCAAGGCCAAGGGCTCGGCCTTGGAGTTCTCCCAAGCGAAGGGCACGGCGTACTTTTGCGGCGAGTCGTCGGCCTTTTCATCGCCCTTCGGCTCGTCCTTGGCCTTGGGCTCCGCGTGACTGCCTTCCTTCGCCTTGTGTGGGTGGACTTCCTTTTCCGGCGTCACTGCCGCTGCCGGCTGGTTGCATGCTGAAGCTCCCAGGAGCAAGGCGGAAGTGATGGTGAAAAGTCGCAGCGGTCCCATGCCGAGACCGAACGGCAGAATCTCGCGGGACTTGAGCTGCCCGTCCGAACGAGCTCGATAGCCGCAGAAATCAACCGTCTTTCTGCGGGTCGCCGGCCCAAAAGACGCGCCTTTCGGGATTCCTCGGCTACACTGCCGCCGCGCCGTGCAGGGAACCCCGAAGACCGAGCTCGATTCAGCGACCCTGGTTCTGCCAAGCGTCGCTTCTGGTCGTTTCGGGCGCCTACGGCGCCTCGCGCGCCAGCGCCGAATGTACGCACCGCTGCTACTGTTCGCGGGCCCGGCCCTGGTGTTGTCGATGGATCTGTCACGACGCAGCGCGCGGCTCGCGTCGCTCGATTTCGAGCACCACCTGCTGTATTTCGCGTCGCTCAGCGAGAGCCTGATCCTGTGGAGCGTGCTGCTGTATGCAGCTGCGCGTCGACATGGCGCGCTGCGTTGGGTGGCGGCCGTGCTGTTCGTGATCGCGTTCACGTTCGCGGTCGGCGGGCAGACCTATTTCTATAGCCAATACAATGCTTATCTGAATCTCGATGTCTCGCTGTTCGCCTCGAATTTCAAGGACAGCGTCATCAATCAACTGTTGGCGGACTTCGGCAACTACCTGCGCGCAAAACTGCCGCCGTTGTGCGTGGCGCTGTTTCTGGTCTGGGCGGCGCGCCGTTGGCTCAAGCCACACCGGTTGCCCGCGCGGGTCGCCGGAGTCATCGCGCCGCTGCTCCTGATCGCTACATTTTTCATTCCCGCCCAGCACCGGCATCTGCAAGCCGCGCCGCCCGACGTGCTGTACCTGAACGCCGTGGGCGGGCTGCTCGAGACGCAGCTCGGTTTCACCGAGCAGTCCAATCAAATGCGACCGCGTGCGCGCCAGTCGATGCCGGTGCCCGCACTTCACCCCGTGGCGACGCCCCAGCGTAACGTCCTATTCGTGATCTTGGAGAGCGTGCGTGCGGACGCTACGTGTCTCGAATACGACCCTGACTGTCGGCGTACCGAGGCGACCAACCAGCTCTTTCCGAAGCGCATCGCTTTCCCGCAAATGCGCTCGATGGACTCGACGACTGCGGTCTCCTTGGCGGTGCTCTGGTCTGGCCTTGGGCCTACCGAATCGCGCGACAATCTGCACACGTGGCCGCTGATTTTCGACTATGCGCGCGCGGCTGGTTTCGACACGGCGTTTTGGACGAGCCAGAACATGCTCTTCGGAAACGCTCGGCTCTGGGTCAAGAACCTCGGAGTCAGCAAATTTTGCAGCGCGACCGATCTCGAGCCGACCTCGGATTTGGATATGGGCGCGCCAGAGGGCCTGCTCGCTGATCGCGTCAATCAGGAGTTTGGCTCACTGCGCGAACCGTTTCTGGCCGTCGTCCAATTGTCGAACGTGCACTACCCGTACTACGTCGACCCGAACGGGCCACAGCCATTCCAACCCTCGACGACCAGCAAGGCTGCTGAAGACAACCCGTACTTCAAGAACTACTACCAGAACGCGGTCTACCAACAGGACCAGCACCTCGCCAAGCTGCTCGCTTACGTGCGCTCGACCGACGCTGGCAAGCGCACCGTCATCGTGTACACGAGCGATCACGCCGAGGCGTTTCGCGAGCACGGCCAAATGGGCCACACCTTCAGCATTTTCGACGAGGAAATCCACGTCCCCGCGTGGGTCGACGCGCCGCCGGGCACGCTCACCGACGATGAGCTGAAGACGCTCACCAGCAAGCAGACCGAGTATCTCTATCACGTCGACATTGCGCCGACGATTTTGGACTTGCTGGGTGTCGGCGAGGATCCTGGCATCGCACGTTATCGCTCGCACATGATCGGACACAGTTTGCTCCGCCCAGGGCTCAGCGATCAGCCGCTGCTGATGACCAACTGCGCGGGCGTGTGGAGCTGCGCGTTCGAGAATTGGGGCATCATGCAGCGTAACTTGAAGGTCGAGTCACGCGCTTGGGACGTGGGCTGGAAGTGTCACGACGTGCAGCGTGATCCGTTCGAGACTCAGAACTACGATTTGTCGGAGTGCGGAGATCTCGTGCAGCTCGCAGAGGCGGCGTATGGCCGTCTCCCGGGTCAAGGCATCCCCAAGCGCTGAGCTCAGCTGAGCGCGAGCATACGGTCGATTGGGACCTGCGCCCGTGCGCGCAACTCTTCCGGCAGCTCCAGGCGTGGCTCGAGGTCACGCAGCGCCAGGTACACCTTTTCTGGCGTATTTAGGCGCATGAAGGGGCATTCATTGCACGCGCAGTTGGCCATCGGCGGCGCCGGAATCAGCGTTTTGCCGGGCGCGCGCTTGTGCATTTGGTGCAAAATCCCCGATTCTGTCACGACGATGAACTCTTGCGCGTTGTCGTTCTCGACGAAGCGTAGAAGGGCTGCGGTCGAGCCGATGAAGTCCGCGCGATCGAGCAACGGTTCCTCGCATTCCGGGTGCGCGATCACCTTTGCCTCGGGGTGTGCGATGCGGATCTCCTCCAGCTTTCGCATGCTGAACGT
>DATHOI010000484.1:0-3570 GCA_035485095.1 Polyangiaceae bacterium
TGTTGAGTGCGCCTTTGCTTTCGCTCGAGATTTCTTCGAAGGCCTTTTGCACGTATTTCGGGTGCCTGCCGAGGTAGAGCGACGCCCCGGTGAACGGCAGATAGTTGATGCCGTGAATCAGCGCGGGGTCACGATCGAACCAGGTGTCGTATTTGGCGCCTGCGCCCCACACCATGCCGGCCGCGTGGTGCTCGAAACCCTTGGGGAAATTGTCTTCATCGACGTTGAACCAGTATTGCTCGGCGGCCGCGACTTGGTTGCAGAACAAGAAGATCCCCAGATCGCGAATCTCCTTACGCCCGGTCGCCGCGCCCCAGAGCACGACCGAAGCCGAAAAATTCGTGTCTTCGGAGGACGCTTCTTGGTTGTTGCCGTCGTCGAAGTGCTCGGGACCGTTGGCCCAAGAGTGCCCCGCATATACATCCATGTGACGCAGGAACGGATAGCGCGTGTCCGAGCGCTCCCAATTAGCGACGTCTTTGACCAATAGATCGACGAACGGACCAAAATTCTCGGCCCACTTCGGATCGCGGCGCGCGATCGTCGCTGCGGCACCCACGAAGTACCCATAGTGGAAGTGGTGGTCGTTGAGCTCGTCGGTCGAGCTATAGCTCGAGGGGAACGCGAGCAGGCTGCGCCACTCTTTGTCGTAGTAGAACTCGCGCGGCGCCGCGCCGTCGAACCAATCCGTGAGCTCGTTTTCGAGCCCGATCAGCAGGCGGTCCCGCTCGGGTTTCAGCCCGAGTTGCTCGGCGATCTCGAGTAGATTTGCGTTGCGGCCGAGGTTCTTGCCGTCCCAATACGAGTCGCGATTTGCATCCCCCTGGCGCGGGCCGAAGCCCTTGGGGAACAGCTCCTCGGCGTTTGCGACTTCCTTCACGAAACGCGGCACGGAGCCCTCGTCGGTGCCGGGGATAGCAGGCAGAGCCGGCAAGATGCCGTTGAAGCGCAGCGTGGTGCTGAACTTTTTGGCTTCCGCAATTTTCAGCGGACCGCGCGGCGAAGCGTAGGTTTCCGGCCAGGTCGCAAGCTCGCTGTGTTTCCACAAGTGTGGGTAAAGCGCGACGATAGGGTCGTTCGAGAGCCCCTTTTGGTCGTCCATCAAGCGCGTCGTGAGCTCGAAGTTGCTCGTGAGCTGAGCGCTCGCTTCGTCGTAGGCGTAGGAGACTTGGCTATCGGTCACGAACGCGTACGCGTGCTTGCGAAAGCGCTCGAGCTCGTCGTCGCCCTTGCCGGGTAAGACGGCGATCGAAAAATAGTCTTTGCCCGCGAGGTCACACTCGATCGTCGCGCCTTTGACTTGCCACTTACTCTTGCTCGGAGCAAAGAGGCCGTAGTGATGGCCGCGCACGCTGAAGCCAAGCTCCTCATTGCCCTGGTGCCAGACTTCGAATGACGACGCTTGGTCGTCCGGGACGTGAATGGTCGCCTTGGCCTCACCGGTTTTGGTGAAATACACGAACGGCAAACCGTGCCCAAGCGTGGCTCGCAAGGCGCTCGCTCCCGACCATTCCGCGGTCACGGTCCAGTCCGAGTAGCTGGCGACGCGGGTATCCGGCGCGGCGAGCCCCGCCAAGCCGACCCGGAAATCCTCGGCGAACGGGAACATGTATTCGCGCTTGCCGAGCTTTGGTTGATCCACGTAGGCGAGAGCGAGGCCGTCCTTGTAGGCGCGCGCGCTGAAGGGGTGCGCGTACAAGTTCGACGAGTACGGGTTCTTCTCGTCGAATTGCCAAATCAGGGAAGACCACCAACTATTGCTGCGCGGTACCCCGACGAAGTCGCTCGTGACTTTGGGATGCGCGCGTTTCCCGGCAGAATTTAGCGCGATTTTTTCGTCACTCGGGACCTGCTTGGTCAAAAATCCGGCGCCGGCTTTGCCCGCTTTGCCGGGCGGATGCTTGGGCAGCGCCGAGGGATCGATGGACGACGCGCCGCAGCTCGAGAGCGCGCCCAGGAGCACGAGCGTCAGCGCGACGACGACGGCTTTCGAGCTCATAGCTTGCCCCAACCCATGCGGAGATCCACGTGGAACTCGTTGACGGCCTTTTTGAGATTGTAGAAGTACTGATAGTCGTAGCCGACGGTCGGCAAGAACGCGGGACCGAGAAAGCCCGTGCCGAAGAATTTGGACCACAGCTCGGCGCCGACGCGGATGTTCTCGTATAGGTGCGGGCCTTGTAGCCCCTTGTCCCAGGTGATCGGAATCACCAGATTCATCATGTCGAAGTCGATCGCGCTGCCGTTGATGCCGGGGATCGCATCGGGGTTGATGATCCGGCGTTGAATCAAGGCGGTGGTGCGAAAGCTCGACGAGCTCTGCGTCGCGTCTAGCCGCTCGATGCCGTTCGGGTCGTTTTGGTCGGCGAGCGTCGTCATGGCCGTGGCGTACGTGCCTTGCAATGTAAAATCGTAGTTGCCCGCACCTTCGAAGCGCGTGCCGGCGTAAAAATCGTGTTTTCGCACGGTGCGCGTGCCGTACACGTCGTCGTCGTCGGCCGCGCCCGCGTTGAAGTACCAGCCGCGCGTCGGCGTGCGGTGCATGCCGAGCTCCCCGCTGCGAAACTCGGGCAGCACGAGCGGCGAGTAGAGCGCGTACTCCAAGTTCACCGCGCGGATGTACTTGCCGCGCAATGCTTCGTCTGGCTCCCCATAGGGGATGTCGGTCACCCCCATGTACGAGTACACGAAATCGAGCGTCACTTTGTCGGGCCCGATGAAGCGCGAGAAGCTCGGTCGCGCTTCGTACAACCAGAATTTTTCGCGATAGGTGGGTTGAAACTCCACGATGCCGACGCGGTCTACGCGTTGCACGCTGCCGGCGAGCTTGACGTCGAACAGCGGGTAGATCGGGAAAACGCGCTGGTAGTTCAGGCCGGCTTGCTGCACCGTCGTATCGACGAATTGCCAATTGCCGGGGGTGCCATCGGGGTTGAGCGGCGGGTAGTAGCCGTAGATTTGCCCCTTCACCATGTGGTCGTAGCTGTAGACGAAATCCAGCGCCCCCAAGTAGTTCTGGCGCAAACGCACGAAGTCGTCCGTGCGGTAGCGGAGCGGATTGCGCACGATATTGTACGCTAAGAGCCGGCTGATCGGTCCCATGTTGCGAACCGGGCTCTGTGCGAACAGGAGCTCGCTGGTGAACGAGCGCATCTCGTTGTTGCGGTAGAAGTCGCGTGTGTCCTTGCTGATCGCGAACTGAGCCGAGAGCGAGACTTGCGGCGCGTCGTGACCTGCGTAGCCGTGCTCCGGAAACGCCTTCCACGGCAAGAGCGGCAAGCCGTCCTCTTGGTAGAGCACCAGCAGCTTCTTGTGCACCCACTCCTCGACAATCGCGTGATAGTCGCGAAATTTACCGGCGGCGCGTAGCGCGTCGAGCTTCTTGAGCGCGAGGTAGTAGTGGTCCTCGGCGGTCTCCAGGACCGGACCGCGCGCGCCGCGGTAGCCCGAGTAGAGCTCGCCATAGAACAGCTCGTAGCCGGGCTCTTCTGGGTTTTCGGCGATCGCTCGCGCAAAATGCTCACTCGCGTCGCCGTCACCGAGCCGGGCTTCGAGCTTGGCCACGACGCA
>DATHOI010000485.1:0-7576 GCA_035485095.1 Polyangiaceae bacterium
GACGAAGAAGACGAAGAAGACGAAGAGGATGAAGAAGACGATGAGGACGAGGCGCAGCACGCCCCAGCCGCAGCACGTCGTAGTCACGCGCCGGTGACGCGCTCTTCGGGTCCGGCAGCAGCGGATGACTGGCTGCCCGATTGGGCACCCTGGGCAGTGCTCGGCGTACTGGTGTTGGCGGGGCTAGCCGGCGGTTTGGGCATGCTTCCGCATTCAGCAGCCGCTGCGGGTGATGCGGCGTCCGCGGCGAGCGCCACGACAGCACCAGCTGACGCGCCAACCAGCATCCAAGCGAGCCATTTCCTCGTGCAGTACAAGGGCTCGCTGCGCGCCGGCGCGAACATCACCCGCTCCAAGGACGAAGCCAAAAAGCGCGCCGAAGAAGGTCTGGCAAAGGCGAAAAAGGGCGAGGACTTCGCGAAAGTCGTGGCGGAATATTCGGACGAGCCGGGCGCGGCAGCGCGCGGTGGAACGCTCGGCGAATTCAAGCGCGAGAACATGGTCAAGCCGTTTTCGGACGCAGCCTTCGCGCTCAAGGTCAATCAGGTGTCAGGCATCGTGGAAACGCCGTTCGGCTTCCACGTGATCAAGCGCACCAAGTGACGCGGTCGCGGTTCGACATGGCAAACGTCACGAGTCCATTGAGCGCGCTCATGCTGAGCGCGCTCTGCCTCTGTTCGGGCTGCGTACTGACGACGTTCGAAGGCCCAGGCGAAGCGCCGCGCGTCGCGCCCCCGCCAAACGCAATCGCCACGCATTCGACCGCGGATGACGCTGCAGCGGCGAAACCGCTGAACGTCAATCTGGACGCTTCGGTGCCGAACGAGATCTCAGCGCGGCACCTGCTCGTTTCCTATCGCGGGGCGTTGCGCGCGCCGCCCGGCGTTGGGCGCACGAAGGAAGAAGCTCGCGCCCGCGCAGAAGAAGCCGAGAAGCGCGCCAAGGCGGGCGAGGATTTCGTGGCCTTGGTCAAACAATTCTCGGACGAACCGGGCGCGGCCGATCGCGGCGGCGATCTGGGGAAATTCGATCGTCAGTCGATGGTGCCCGCGTTCGCCAACGCGGCGTTTGCGCTCAAGGTCGGAGAAGTCTCGAGCGTGGTCGAGACTCAGTTCGGTTTTCACGTAATTTTGCGCACCGAGTGACTCCGAGCGGCGCTTCCGGCGCTCAGTCTCGAAGCAAATTTTTCGCGATCACCATTTTTTGCACTTGGCTCGTGCCCTCACCAATTTCGCACAGCTTCACGTCGCGCAGGTGCCGCTCGATCTCGAACTCGCGCGTGTAGCCGTAGCCGCCGTGGACTTGCATCGAGTTGTTGCAAGCGCGCGTCGCGGCTTCGCTGGCAAAGAGCTTGGCCATCGACGCTTCCGCGGTGAAGCGCCGACCGTTGTCAGCGAGCCAAGCGGCGCGGTGCACGAGTAGCTCAGCGGCGTCGAGCTCGGTCTTGCCGTCGGCCAAGAGCCATTGAATGGCTTGAAACTCCGCCAGACTCTTGCCGAACGCGTGTCGCTCCTTGGCGTAACGCACGCCCAGCTCGAGCGCGCCCCGACCGAGACCGAGCGCCATGGCGGCGATCGATACCCGACCGCCGTCCAGAATGCGCATCGTGTCCAGGAAGCCCTGATCGACCTCACCGAGGCGCTGCGCGTCCGAGACGCGCACGTTGTCGAGTGTCACCTCCACGGTGTCGCTCGAGCGGCAACCGTACTTTTCCAGCTTCTTGCTGGCTGAATAGCCGGGCGTATCGGTCTCGACGATGAAGGCAGTGATACCGTGTTGGGCCGGGACGGCCTTGTTGCTGCGAGCGAGCACGATGCAGAACCCCGCCACGGACCCCTGAGTGATGAACATCTTCGTGCCGTTGATCAGCCAACCGTCGCCGTCGCGAGTCGCGGTGGTCTGTAGCGCGGCGCTGTCCGACCCCGACCCTGGCTCGGTCAGTGCCCAAGCCGCAAGCCACTCGCCAGCGCTGGCCTTGGTCAGGTACTTCTGCTTCTGAGCCTCCGTACCGAACCGGAGCACATGACCGGTGCCGAGCCCGTTGTGACTGGCAACCGTGAGCGCGAGCGAGCCGTCCACGCGCGCGCATTCTTCGACGCACAAGGCGTAGGCCAGCATGTCCATGCCGGCGCCGCCGTATTGCTCGGGGATGCGAATGCCGAGCAAGCCGAGCTGCGCCAAGCCCGCGACAATCTCGTGCGGAAAGCGTTCCTCCGCGTCCCACTGCTTGGCGCGCGGACGCACTTCACGCTCGCAAAAGTCACGCACCTGCGCGCGTAGGATCTGGTGTTGTTCGGGGAGGTCGAAATCCACTGGGTTAGAATCAGTTTAGCCCCGCCGTCGCGGCGCGTGTCACGGTTTCACTTGTGAAAGGATAGCCTTGACGCGCTCCAACTTTTTGGCCTCAGGCACACGTTCCGCCTGCGCCTCGGGTTTTCCCCTCAAAACGAAGACTTCATCACCCACACCAACGACAGTGCCACCCTTTCGGCCGACGACCCAGCCAACGAGTGGCGACGACTCTTCGTCGCGCACGGAGAACGCGATCGCGTCGACACCGGTGTCCTTCAAGCTCTTGGCGCCGTCCACCTTGCGCAGTGTCTTGAGCACATCCTTGGCCGAGTCCTCGTCGGGCCGAATCAGCGAGAACACGCGGTAACGCTCGCTGCCATCTTGATAAAAACCCGTCGCACCCGGCCCCGTGCCAGCAATGCCGAGCACGTCCTTGGCCGCGTAGCTCACGCCCATTGCCAAACGATGCTCGCTGGGCAGGACCCCAACGGCCGGCGGCACTTGCTTGTCTCCAGGCAATGCTTCCCCAATCGCAATAGCGATCGGAGGCAACACGTGTTGTGCGCTCGCTTTGAGCTGGTCAGGGGGCTCGAGCTCGTTCGTGTAGCTGAGCTCCGCCACCATGTCCGCACGCCACACGTACGCGATACCAGAGCCGAGCGCTCCCGCTCCGCCAGCATCCAACGCAGCGGGTACGGTGTCCGCCGGATCGGCATCCGCGACCACTCGCTTCGTGAAGAACCCGTAGGCGCCCTCTGCCGAAGCGAACCGCGACAAGTTCACGTTGACCGCTCCGGGCGAGCCCTCGCCGTCGATGTAGCGCAGCGTGACCACGCGTCGCAGGCCATAGCTTTTGTAGACTTCGCACTCGCCGTCGAAGAGCTCGGTGCACACGGCGTCGAGCGAGTTCGGTGCGTTCTCGCCGAAGGCACGCGCCTCACCGTTCGGATCGATGCAATAGTCGGCAGCGCTGCGCGGAAAGAACGCGGCGCTCGCGACGTCCTTGACGGTGCCTCCGCCACTTGCGCATGCCCCTGGCTTCGAGCTCGCAATCGGCGGCGGTGCCGCGCCGTGCTCGACGGGCGCATCCTTGTTCTTGCAGGACGAAGAAGCAGCCACGACGAGCAGCGAAAGAGCAACGAAACGAAGGCATTGAGTCATGCGCTTCCGCGTTCTAGCTCCTCCGTCGCGGCACTGTCAGCCTTCCTGAGACGGGTGGAACCGGCCCTGCGACCCGCAAATAAACACATCGGCGTACCTCGCAACGGTTGCAGAGCGTTGCAATCCTTGCCGGCTTGCGCTTGCGGGGCATCGAAAATCCGCAATAAAACCGGCTTGTTTCGGTCGTGCCATCCGGCACAGCGCTTGCTCAAGGTGTACCGGACCCGTGGATTTCTCTTATTTACGTAGAACGCGCCGCGTCGCTCGCAGCCGTGGCTTCACGCTCATCGAGCTGATGGTGGTGGTCGTGATCATCGCCATCCTGGCCGCTATCGCGGTACCGCAGATAGTGGAGAGGCTGCGCGAGCGCCGCGCGGGACAGGCAGCGCAAGAAATCGCGCTCCTCTACCGCAACGCCCGGCTCCGCGCGATGGGTCAAGGCTTTGCGGTCTTGGTCAACTACACCCCTTCGACCGGCTTTCAAGTGCGCGAGGCAATGCCCTTCAACGGCATCAACGGCACCTGCACGCTGCAGCTCCCGTTCACCTGCACGTCGAACGCTTGGGCCGTTCCGGGCACCGACTATCGCGTGGTCGGCGGCTTCGATCCAACGATCTACCCAGATGAAACCGAGGCCGTCACCCTCGCCGATGGCACGACCGCGACTTGGTTGGACATGTGCTTTACGGCACGCGGCCGCACCTACAGTCGCACGACGAACTCCGCCGCACTGCTGCCAATCACCGGCATGGTGAACGTCGCGGTCAAGCGTACCGCGACTGGCAACACACGAAACGTGAGCGTGCTTCCGAACGGCATGGCGAGGTTGTCGCTATGAACCGAGGCGCCCGCGCTGCGCGCAGAGCCCGAAGCCATCGTGGTTACACCATCGTCGAGCTGATGATGGCCATCACCGTGTTCGGGATCGGCGTCGCCGGCATCATTTCGATGGAGAAGGTCACCAGCGCGTCCAACCAACACGCGAAGAACCTCGCCATCGCTACGCACATCGCAGAGTCCTGGCTCGACATGCTGCACGCCGATGCGTCGACCTGGAATCATCCGTCGCCCGGCTACCCGATCGCCGACCTCGGCACGGACACGGTTTGGCTGCAGGGCGTCGTCAGCAATGCTGGCGCCAATAGCTGGTTTCTCCCGGCGTGGAACACCCAGCTCGGCTTCGGTCCCGCTTTCGACGCTCTGGGGAACCCGATCAACACCACGAACGGGGACCTCTCGAACGTCGCCTTCTGCTCGAACCTGCGGCTCTCGTATCTGTTTCCGCCCAACCCGAGCTCGGGCAACGGCCTGATCCGAGCCGAGGTGCGCGTGTTTTGGCTGCGCGACGGTCAGACTTCTCCGCAAGCGGGCACGAACATGTGCGCCACGACCATGCCGACGAACCTGATCAACGGCGCCACGAACGTGTTTCACTTCGTGCAAAAGATAACCGCCATCCGAGAGAACACCACGCCGTGATGCCGAGCTCGCCCTCCTCCACTCGCAGACGCGCGCGCCGCCGCAGCCGTGGGTTTACCTTGGTCGAGCTGATGGTTTCGCTCAGCGGCGGGCTGGTCGTGTCGCTCGCGGTGTTCGCGCTCGCGCGCGACAGCGGTCGCTTCTACCAACGCGAATCACGCGTCGCCAACGCGACCGTCAGCGCGCTGCTCGGCTTCGAGCGCCTGCGCACGGACATCGCGCGGACCGGTTTCTTGTCGTCGCCCAACGCCCTGCGTGACATCAACGTGTGCGCGCGACCGCAAGCCAATTGGCCCACGGCGCTACGCAGCTTGGCCAGCGTGCAGATCACCCAGCCGGCGACCACCGGCGGAGTGCTCGGCGCGAACGGCAGAAATCCGCCCTCGTTGCTGCTGTCCGGGTCCTACTCCTCCGCCGATTCGTTCCCCGCGCACCTAGAAATAGACGGCCCCAACATCACCTTCCAGCTGCTGATCAACGGCGGCGGTCTGTTGCGCCTGGGCAATGGAGCGTCTCCGACGACCGACGCCATGAACACGGTGTTCAAGCCGGGACGCGCACTGCGCTACGTGCGCTACGGCGTCGAGTTCTTCGGCCAAATCTTGGCCTCTGTCGGAGGCGCTGCGCCGACCGTCACGATCAACTCGGCGCCACCAATGCCGCAACGCAGCGGCTCAGCCAACCAATGCGGCGTCACGATCATCAATTCCGGCACGGGCATCGGTTCGATCAACGTCGTCAATTTCATCCAGTACAGCGTGCGCAATCTATCCACCAATGCCGCGACCGTTCAGGGCGCCTCCGACTACGCGAGCCTATACACGAACAGCGCCGCTGGACCGGGAGAAGCGGACCGCACCGAGCTCGTGCGTGTCGAGGAAGACGTCAACGGAGCGCCCATGGAGGGCACTGAAGAAGTCGTCGCTGAATACGCGGTCGACCTCGGCTTTCAGCTCACGGCCGTAACTGGCGTGGTCGGCTGCTGCGACCCGTCGTTCAGTGTCGTCCTGCCCACTGCCGGGGCGTTCAACACATTCACGGGTGATGTGTACAACTCGGCCAACACTCCCGAATTGATTCGCACGCTCCGCGTGCGGCTCGGCGTGCGCTCGCGCGAGAGTGATCGCAGCGCGGGCATGACAGCGGACGTTGGCGCACCGGCGACTCAAGGCCTGTATCGCTTCAACCTGGGCACTGGTGCCGAGCCGTACGCCCGTGTGCGCACCTTTCAGGCAGACGTAGCGCTCAACAACCAACAGGATGTCCTATGGTGACTCGCGTCGACCAATCTGGCGGCCCCACGCGCCGTGTTCGAGGCCGGCATCATGCTGAGCGCGGTGCGGCCGTATTCATCGTCGTGATGGTGCTGACCTTGCTGACGGCCGTCGGCATTTTTGCGGTGCGTTCGGCGAGCCTGGCGGACGTGGCTGCTGGCTACGACCGAGAGGCGTCGCAAGCGTCACTGATCGCACAGTACGCGACCGTCGCGGCGGCGGCGTTCATGGCCACGTCGACCGCAGACACCATCATCACGAACATGAACCCACCCAACAACTACTGCCAGAGCAACATGGGCAAGATTAAGCCCTGTTTCAAGATGAGCTCCGGGCTCATCGAAAGCTCCACGCTGGCGCAAGGCAACGAGAACTTGTTCGAGACGAGCTCGTCGAGCTTGAACGCCAACGGCACGACCAGCGCGGATTTCATGCTCGAGCTGACCGACCCCGTAGATCCGGGGACGCCGGGTCACGGTGATCCTCACGCACCGATTCAGATCACGTT
The DNA here is from genome assembly GCA_035485095.1 of Polyangiaceae bacterium. GTDB lineage: Bacteria > Myxococcota_A > Polyangia > Polyangiales > Polyangiaceae > PMG-095. The sequence continues at coordinate 6,715 of DATHOI010000485.1, forward strand.
TACGGCCGTCGCACAGGTTCGACCAATTGGCGCCTGTGGCACGAACGGCGCAGGTCAGACCTGGAATGCAGGTCAGCAAGTGATGCGGTCCTACATCTCCGCAGGAAACCAATTAAGCCAATGAACGAAGCACCAGGTCACTTGCAGGCCCAGCTAGCCGACACGGTACGTCGCTCGCGAACGAGCCTGATGCGGCTATCGAGCCTCGGAGCCGCATTGGCTTGCTTGGCCTACGCCGCGCCCGGAGCGGCTCAGGCAGACGTGAATCCGCAAATGCCGAACGTACTCTTGCTCGTCGATACGTCCGGGTCGATGGAGTACACCACGTCGAGCAATACGTTTCCCGTGTGCCGCTACGACGCGAACGGTCTTATCCCCGCGCCGCCCACGACATCGGACAAGAGCCGCTGGATCGACCTCGTAGAAGTGATGACGGGCAGCATCGTCAACTACGATTGTCAGAGCATCGATCGCGGGTCTGCGGCGTTCAAGGCCGAGTATAAAATGTCGCCCAGCACACTGCCGAACTCGCCTTACGATTTTCTGTATTCGAACCCGTATCACCGGCCCATGAGCGGCGGGTGCGTCGTTGGGCCTGGCACATTGGACCCCACGAATCCAGCGGCTTTTCCGGGAACCTCGTTCAACTATCACGCATACAACAACACGGCATCGAGTTGCGGCTTCAACCAGTCACCAGACGGCATCCTGGACGCTTTCCAGAGCGGCATTCGCTTTGGTCTGATGACCTTCGATACCGATCCGAGCCCGGATCAAGGCGAGCTCGGCACGTACAGCTACGTCGTCGGTCCAGCGCACTTCGGGTTGCCCACCGGCTGCACCACTCCCAGCCCAATGGAAG
>DATHOI010000486.1:0-2414 GCA_035485095.1 Polyangiaceae bacterium
CAAAGAAATGCCGGACGCCGTGCCCGTGACCTGGATCGATCGTAACCGTCTCTGAATCGGAGACCTCGCGATCTGGCGCGTCACCAGAGACCTCGAGGAAGAGCTTGTACGTCGGATTCAGATTCGGAACTGAAGCCTTGATTTCCGCCCCCGTGAGCGACGACTTGTCAGTCTCGTACTTCACTGCATCGACAAAGTACTCGAAACGCTCGTGATGCTCGCTCATCGATTCTTCTCCACCCATCGTGTCTAGCAGATACTGCTCGCATGGCCAGCATCAGGCTAGTTCATCGGACAATTTAAATGGTAAGTGTCGGCAAACATTGCATTTTATTTGGAGCCTTGGGTAGTTGGGCGTCTTGGGGGCGGAGCCGTGCGGCCAGGGCATCGCTGTCCGGTATTACTGCTGAAGCCAAAGCGGATCAAAAAAGCGTTGCGCGCTGGCTGCCTCCGCTCCGCGCGAAGCCGCTCACTCTAGGACGCGACTTTGCTGCGCCCGCCGTGCTTCGTACATCTTGGTGTCCGCGCGGGCGACGAGCTCGCCGGTGCGAGCATCGGAATCGGAAAGCCTCTGCGCAACCGATGCTGACGGTGACCCGTATCTCTTGGCCATCGTGATGAACAGTATGCGCTGTGATTGCGCTGTGGATGCGCTTAGCCAACGCCGTCGCTTCTGAAAGACCGGTCTCTATGTTTCGAGCTGGCCGTCATCGCGCCTTGAGTTTGGACTCCAGGCGGTCAGCAGGCTTCCCTCGCGATTGCCCCGGGCGCACGCGCTCAGCGCGTCGCGCGATTTCGGCTTCCCACTCCTCCGTTAGCTCGCGGAGCTCTTCGTCCTTGGGTTCGTAGTCCGGGTCCGCCAGGTTGCCGTGCGGCGACGCCATGTAGAGAAGACTAACACGGGCGCCCGAACGCCAGCGATGGCCTCGCAAGGAGCTTGCGGGGCGCAGGGCGCGGAGGCCCGCTACCCGGCGTGCGCGCGTGGATGCGTGAGCCGCCACACCATGGCCACGACGCGATCCAAGAGCTGTTCCGCTTCGGCCGCGCGCGCCTCGGGAAAGTAGCCCCAGGTGACGGCGACGCGCAGCGCGGCGCGCGCCTCGTTCGCAGAGCCTGCGGCGCTGAAGTAGCGCGCGCGCCGATTGCCCGGATCGCCGCATGCGCCTTCGGCGAGATTGAGCACGACGCTGGAGGCCGCGCGCGCGAGCTGATCGGCAAGCGAGCGATCCGAGCGCCGGATCAGCGGCATCAGCGGCCGCAAGGCGGCGATGGCTTCGAGCGCGACTTGTTGAGCTTGGAGTGACATGAGCGGCTCCTTTCGTGAGGGGTTGCGCAGCAATCCCCCGAAGGGCCCCTCACGAAAGGAGCCGCGGCGCACCCGATCGACTCGAGCTGTCCGTGTCCGCGTCGTAAGCGCACCACGCGCTGCAAGGCCCAGTGCCGACCGCAGGTCGGCGCGGTCTTGCCGAGAGACGTAACCGCGCCCGCGATCGCCTCCGTGGAACGGACCCGGATCCGGTCCCGTTTCCGGTCGCAGCCTCCGGTCGCGGCCTCCGGCCATGGCCACGGTCTCGGGTCCTCTCTCCTCAGTGAGCTACAAAACCAAACGGCCCGCCGAGTGGGCGGGCCGTTGAGTCACTGAGTCAGTGGAGGCGCCGGGAATTGAAGTCGGCTCGCCACTGCCAGAATTTAGTAACCCGCGAGCAATCGCGCGTCCACAGGGGTCTGACGCAGCCCCCGTTTCCCGCGCAGATCCACCACCCAGGGGCGCATTTGGCCGCGCGTCAAAGAGGCTACCGATCGCGACGACTGCTTCGCACAGCGGCTGCCAATCGAGGTGCGTGTAGCGGTCGACGATGTCCCCCTGCGCGTTGTGTGTGATGCGCTGCAGCACCTCCTTCCGAGCTCCGCCGCGGCGCGCCAGCGTGATCATCGTGTGCCGGGTCGAGTGGAGCGACCGGCATGGGATCCCGGCGGCGGCGCAGCCGGCGACGAATGCCTTGTAGAAGGTCGAGCGCGTGTGGTGACCACCGCGAGCCCGAGCGCTCACGTAGGGCACCATGAAGTCCTCGGGCGTCGGAGCACGGCCCATGAGGTCTGGAAACCCGTTCGAGCCCCAATCCTCCAGAATTGCGGCGAGCTCCGGGTGCACAGGCACCACGCGCGGACGCTTGGTCTTCAGCGCTCGGCCGCCGTACTGCGTGGCGACGTCCATCGACCAAAGTGGCTCGGCTCCCATATCGATATCGCCCCAGCGCCGGCCGCATGCTTCGCCCTCGCGCAAACCCGCGTAGATGCAAAGAGCGGTGAGCACGCGGATCGGCCACGGGATCAGGTTGTGCGACACCAGCACCGCCGACTCGGTCCGCGTGTACGGCTGACGTTCTTTCGCCGGCTCGCCGGAGAAGAAGCCG
>DATHOI010000487.1:0-4521 GCA_035485095.1 Polyangiaceae bacterium
GAAGCTGACGTTGCTCACCGTGGTGCCCGGACCCGTCGGCGGCGTGGGTGTTGGCGCCGGCGTGGGTGTTGGCGCCGGCGTGGGCAGCCCGCTGATGCGGATCTGCTCCCAGGAGCCGAGCGCGCCACCGTAAGCGAAGACCGGTCCGCCGCCGCCGTTCTGCGCCGACACCCAGCTGCCGCTCGACGCCTGCAGCCCGACGATGTCGCCGTTACTGATCACGCCCGCGCCACTCTGTTTGACGACCTTGAATGTCTCCCAGCCGAGCTGGTTGTTGCTGCCCGCGTTCAACGTGGAGCCACCACCGTTCAAAGCTTGGAAAAATTGGCCATTTCCGGCCTGAATGAACACGCTGTCCCCACTCACCAGGCCGCCGCCGTTGCTGTCGATCAGCGTGAACTGTTCCCACGCTTGTGCGACGGATGCCGTCGCGTTGACGGCGCCGCCGCCGTCGTTCTGGGCGCCGAAGTATTGACCGCCGACCACTGCCTGGAAGCTGACGCCGCCCAAGTTGAGCGCTTCAGCGCTCACGGTGACGCTGTCCGACGTGTGATCAGTCGCGCCGCAGCCAGAGAGGGCGAGCGCGGCGGCAACCAACGAGGCTGAGAGCTGAAACGAACGTGAGACAAAAGCCATCGCTAGCTCCGGTGAAAGAGACAGACCTTGGGAGGGCGCGCGAGAGTGCACACCGAGCTTCGCTACACTCCAGACTACATACATCGCGGCTCGCCAACGAGTCACGACAAAAGACAGCACCGTAACCAGGACTGATTTGAATACCCGTTCAGAAGACGCGGAATTTTAGGCAAAAACCGCATCGAGAGTGACTGCGACTCAACCTAAAACAGTAAATATCGATATTTTACCGCTCGCGTGACTGATGAAGACACCTTGCTGGGTGCTTGGATATTTCTCCAGAAACAGGGTCACGGATCTACATGAGTTTGCCTGTGTTCGGGTGCCTGCAGGCACTTCTCACATCGCAGCGCCAGCGCCGGATCCGCCTTAAATCCAGCCAATTGGCAGACAGCACCCAGCACGCACCGCGACACACGCGAGGAGTTCCGCGAGCGAATTGCTCGACGCTCGCGCGCTACCCGTGAGAGTGATTAAAGCATTCTTCTACGCGAAGCATTTTGGTAAACATTGTTATTTGACTCTGCATCTAACGCGCTCAGCGGCTATTTTCCGCCCAATTCTCAGCTCTGGCCGCACCGCGTATCATGCTCAGTGTGGCAGCGTGCAGGTCATTGCGCGCAACTTACGTAGCAGTACGCAAACTTCGTCTCTCCGGTGATTAGCGATTGCGCAAGCGCTGTGCGGGTCGTTGCTGGCCGCTGACGAATTGACATGGCGGGGGAGCATGGGCGTAGCGCTTCATTTTCTGATCAGGGAGCCGATTGCCCAACTGGTTAGAAGGCAGAATATTTGCAGCGCGGCGTACAGGGCATAGCGCGCCGCGTTTTCCGCGAGCGCGGATCAGGTGGAAGAGCGGGGCGATCGGCCAACTGAAAAAGGTGATCAGCCAGAAGGATTGCACGAAGACTTTATGGCGCGCTCGCGCGTCGAGCGCGCAGAAGAGCGTGATGGACCACGGCACCCCGAACGCCGTCAGCAGTCGCGCAGCGTCGTTCGCGCCGGCACCTTCGGCGAACCCTGCAATCAGCGCCATCACGAACATGCCCCACAGCGCACCGTGCGCATACAGCGGCGCCCAGTCCTTTCGGGCGGCTACCGCGGAGTCCGCAAGCCCCTCTTCGTTCAACCCGTTCACGAGGGCAAGATTAACGCGCAGTCCGTGCAAGCGGAAAGGGGCGCCGAACGCTTTGACCGCACGCGACGCGACGCGTGACCAGCCATTCGGGCGCGTTTTGCACGGTCCCCGCGTTTCAGCAATACACCCGCGTGCCGCAAAGCTAGCATTTGCGCATGACCGAAGACAACACTGCGCCATGTCGCTGACTGCCTATGATCTATCCGCCGGCTTGTTCGCGCGCGGGCTGACCGGGCTGAAGACCGTGTTGGGGAAGGGTGAAGCGCACGCCGCAGCCAGCGGCAGGCCCCCAGCCGCATTGCTCGACGCGCAGCTCGCCGCGGACATGCACAATCTCGCGGTTCAGGTCCACTGGGCCGTGGAGGGAACCAAACTGGCGATCGCTCGCTTGCTGGGAGAAGCTCCTGCGGTTTCCCCGAACGACGCCAAGAGCTTCGCGGATTTTCAGCAGCGTATCGCGACGACGATCGCGTATCTGAGCTCGCTCGCCGCACACGATCTCGAGGCGGGTCTCGACCGCGTCATCGAGATCGAGCACCGCGGCGGATCGAAGAAATTCAGCGGCGGCCAATTTCTCGTCGAGTTCGCGATCCCCAACTTCTTTTTCCACGTGACGAGCGCGTACGCCATTCTGCGCCAAGAAGGGGTGCAGCTCACGAAGGGCGACCTCATGGGCGGCTGGGGCTAGGCGCACGCCAAGGTGGGCGACGCAGTCGACGGGCGGCCACATCGCGCAGCGGCAAGGTGCGCGAATGTAGGACCTTGCGCTTGCGGCTGGGTTTGCGTGTCGTTGCGGAGCATTCGTGATGACGCCGCAATCATCACGCAACACTGGTGGGGCAGCGTGGAGTCGGGCCCATTGTTCACTCGGCGTGCCCGCGGAGCCACCGTAGATGAAGAGCGTCAAGTCCAAGCTCACTCTCGCCTTGGGCGTTGTCACGTCTTTCACCCTGGCCATGGCATTGCTGCTTTACATCGGAGATCGTCGCTTCGAAGACAACGCGCGGCGCACGCGGCAAGCCAACGATGACGTCCGCGAGTTGCTCGACTTCGCCCTGCTCGCCCACCGCTACATGGATGTATTCGGGCGCTCGCTCGGACAGCGAACCCTGATCGCAAACCGCGATCGGCGCGAGGCAGCTGCGGCCTTCGAGGATCGCATCACCCATATCGCCTCGCACAGCGAGAGCTCGGTGTTTCACACGCTAAATTGGGCGGAGCTGCGGCGGATCAGCACCGCCCTCAGCGTCGACCTACAAGTCGCGGATGGCGCGCGCGCCAAGGGTGACTTTGCGCTGGCTGAACGACAATTCGCCGAGGCTCGACGCGAAGATTTCGACCAGCAGATGCTGCCGTGGTTCGAAAGCGCGATTGGGACGCTCCGCGCGGACGCCAACGGGCTCGAGTCAGAAGCCATCCGTAGCGCAAGACAACTGCGCATCGCCGGCTCGATGCTGGGCGGCTTGTCCGCGCTGACTGCGGCGCTGGCGGTGCTCTGGATTTCGGGCTCCGTGATCGGACCCGTGCGCGCGCTCGTGGCGGGCGCTGAGGCCATCGGTCGCGGCGATCTTTCGCATCGGATTCGGTACAATGCGGTCGATGAGTTCGCGCTCGTCACCGAGCGCTTCAACTACATGGCCGAGACTATCGCGGCGAGTCAGGCGAGCTTGGTCGAAAAGAACGTGCAGCTCGAGAAAGCCTACCGCCTTCAGGGCGAGTTCGTGTCCGTCATCAGCCACGAGCTGCGCTCGCCACTCCACTCGGTGATCGGCTATCTGGAGTTCGTGCAGGAGGACGAGCCAGGGCTCTCGGCGCGCACACAGAAAAACCTTGCTGCGATCGACGCCAGCGCCAAGCGGCTACTCGCCTTGGTCAACGACATCCTCGATTTTTCAAAGCTCGAGGCGCAGCAAATGGAGACTCAGCTCAGTCGGTTCGAGCTCGGGCCAATATTGCAAGCCGCGTGCGACGACGCGCGGGCGCTGCTTCGAGGCCGGCCGGTGGAGCTCGTGCTCGAGGCGCCCGCGACGGCGGTGTCCGTAGAAGCGGACCCGACGAGATTGCGTCAAATCCTCACGAACCTGCTCAGCAACGCGATCAAATTCACCGACCAAGGGACCGTCACGCTGTCCGCGCAGGTCCAAGCGGATCGCGTCGAGCTTGGAGTCAAGGACACCGGCATCGGCATCTCGGAAGATCAGTTGGGCCTGATCTTCAAACCCTTTCGTCAAGCAAAGAGCGCTGGCGCGCGCGCCGCCAGCGGCACGGGGCTCGGACTCGCCATCGTCGCGCGGCTCGCCGAGCTGATGGGCGCGACCGTCTCGGTCGACAGCAAGCTCGGCCAGGGCACGGAGTTCAAGGTTTCGATGCCGCGCCCGCTCGAGGAATGAAAATCATGGCAAACATTCTGATCATCGACGACGATCCGATCTACAGCGACATGTTGAAAGAGCGCTTGCTGCGCCAGGGCCACACTGCACGAGTCCACCTCGGGCCATTCGGTGGCACCGCGGCGGCGCGCAACCAAGACCTCGATCTGGTCATCTTGGACGTGTTCATGCCTGGGCTCGATGGTCCGGATCTGCTGGGGTTGATGCGCAAGGCGCAAGCTTCGTCGCGCGCGAAAGTCATCTTCATGAGCAGTATGGACGCTGAGCCGCTAGCCGAGCTCGCTACGCGCCATCAAGCGGATGGCAGCATTCCCAAGTCGGCGTCGCGAAGTGAGATTCTGGACTATGTCGCTCGCA
>DATHOI010000488.1:0-2842 GCA_035485095.1 Polyangiaceae bacterium
ATCCAAATGCCCGTGCGCGTGACCGGTCTCGCCGTCCGCCGTGTCTTTGAACAAACCAGCCACGTCCGGGTAGCCCTCGACGTCCGCGACCTTCGCGAAATAGAGGTAGCGGCGATTCGCCTGCGATTCACCGGCAAACGCTTCTTTCAGGTTTTCGTGAGTCTTGGTGCCTTCGAGTTTCGCCATTTTTTCCTCCGGCGCCGACTGGCGCCCAAATACGGACCAGGAACATTAGAACGTTGACGCGCGAGGTCAACCAGGTTGACGGCCGTCGCAAACGCTCGTCAGCCGGGCTCGGTCGCGAGTAACGCCGATAGTCCCTTGGCGTTCAGGATGGCGAAGTTTCGAACGCAATTGTTGAACACCGCATGCACCTGCTCTGCCTCACCGGACAACCGACGCACTCGCTCGGTCCAACTTCGGAGCTCAGCGGGCGCGTACAAGTAGTTGAAGCGTTCCGCCACGGTCGCGCGCGGTGTTGCCCAAGCTTGCCGATTCTGGCCATGAAAACGTAGTATGGCGAGCCGTGGCGACGCGACCAAGGCGAGCGGTGGCACGCCGCCCCGATCGACGTCGGGCTCGTCGACGACCACGTAGCAGAAGTTTTGAGCGCGCAGCAAGTCGAGCACCCGCTCGCGGCGCTCGGGGAGCAGCCAGCTGCGATGGCGAAACTCCACGGAAAACGGCGCGTCCGGATGGCGCGCGCGCAAACCTTCCAGGTGGCGCACGCTGCCACGCGTCGCTTCGAACCAAGGTGGAAATTGTAGCAGTATGGACGACAACCGGCCGAGCTCGATCAGCGGCGCCAGTGACATGAAATAGCGGCTCTCGATCTCTCGCGCGAGCTCGCCGGACAACTGGCTCGGATACACGCGAGCACCGTCCGGCTCGGGCATGCTCAGCGCAAGCTCGGCTGGCAAACGCTGACGATCGATCGGGTGCCCAGTGAACACGGGATGCGCCTTCACGTCGAATTGAAAGGTGTCTGGTGTCCATTCGGCCCAGCGCCGCACCGTGTCTGCGGCGAGTAGCGCGTAGTAAGTCGCATCGACTTCGACGAGCGCGAAGTGCTCGGCATAAAACCGAAGCCGCGTCTCGGGCGACTTTACGGCCTTCGGGTAGAAGAGCTCTGCGCGAGACAACGAGGCATCGGACCAACCCGCGGTACCGAAACGCACGTTGCCGACGCGCGCAGGCAGTGCGGCCTGCGCTGCGAGACCGTGCGCTGCGGCGTACACTTCAGCTGACGGCGCTGCGAGCTCGACACGCGGCCGGCTCTTGCGTTCGGCTGCGCGCTTCGCCGCCATCGGGCAGATGGTGTCACGGGCGCTGTGCCCGCGCTATCCAACTCTCCAAGCTCGAGACCGTACAAACCCCGATATTTCTCGCGATTTCTCGACCTTCGCCGTTCAGAACCAGCACCGTCGGCACGCTCCGCACCTCACCCAGCCCAGAGTTTTGCTCGAGCTCCGGTAGATCCGCCAACGCGACGGGGTACGACAATTCGAGCGCACTGCGGAAAGCCTCCGCGAGCGGCGCGTGGTTCGGGGCCTCCAGCACGACCGCCGCAGCGTTGATACGCGGGTGATGAGTCCGCATCACTTGATCGAGGCGCTTGGCCACTACTTGAGAGCCGAGGTCGAACGTCGTCACGAACACGAGCACCGTGACACGCCCACGCGTCGTCGCGCTGCTGACTTCTTCCCCGTCCGTGGTCCCGAAGGCGAACTGTAAAACGCGGCCTTCGGTCTCGATTGGATCAGCGACGGGCTCGTCGACCACACGCTGACACGCACAGAGCAGGAGCAGTGACGCGAGCGCGAGGCGTGCTGATCTCACGTCGCCGAAGGCGGACTCGAGCCGCCCACATTCGGGCCGAACAGATCCGCGAATACGCGCAGCGCCTGCGGCAGCTCGCGACCGCTGCGCTTGTGAGCCAACACTGCGTGCGCGAGATCGTCGATCAAGCTCTTCAGCGGCGTGCGCTCGACGACCGTGCCCTCGATGCGTTCCCCGTGACGCAACGCTTGGCGGCGATCGACGATCGGGTCGTGGCGCACCCAACCGAAGCCGCGCTCTACGCGGTACGAGCAGGCCAGAACCTGCACGAAATCCAGATACAAGGGCGTGATCAGCACAGCCACGGACGAGCCGTCCGGGGCCTTGCCTGAGAGCCCCTGCGGCGCAAAGCTCGGCGCCGCAGCAGCATCCACCGGACCAATCGCGTCGGTGATGCGCGCACGCCGCTCGGGGTCGGACTCGACCGCTAGGAGCGGCGCATAGACAGCGATGCGCGGCACGCTGAGCCGCGCCGCGTCTTGCTCGAGAGCGGACAGCCAATGATCGCGTGCTCCGCCGTCGAGCTCTTGATAAGCGATCGCGGCAGCGAGCGCCGCTTCAGCGTCGGTCGCGAGCGCACCGAGCCACTCGCACCACGCATCGAGCAAACGCGTATCCGAGCGTGTACCGTCGAGGGGTAGCGGCGTGCGCTCCGCCGGAGAAGGCACAGCAGCGACGTGAGACGGTGCGAACGGCTCCGGCATCTAATCGCGGAAGCTAAAGCATCGCGTGCGGGCTCGCAACGCCAAGCGAACGTGCTCGAGCGCGTTCGAATATTTGCTTACGCTTGGGGGCTTTGGCACGGGGGCTTTAGCACCCACCGTCGTCAAGCACACCACACAACTCGTGCGCGAGATCGCGCAAAACTACGTCGAGCTCGGATGAACGCGAAGTGGGCGCGAGCACGGTCAAGTCTCCCCCGCGCTCGGCGTACATCGCGCACAATCCTTCACTCGCTTCGAAGATCCCCTTGACGAAAACGACGTCTTCGTTTTTTACCTTC
>DATHOI010000489.1:0-7214 GCA_035485095.1 Polyangiaceae bacterium
TCCCCAAGCGGCGATCAGCGCTTCGCGCTCGGCCATGGCGTTGAGCGGTTGCGCGCGGTCGATCAGCCTGATTTCGGCTTCTGCGCGCTTCGCCAATTGTTGCGCGTTTTGAAAAGGCGGGCTTCGATCGAGCTCGATCACGCCGCGAGGGAGCGCAGCGACCGGCATGCTTCTAGAGCTTGTTGGCGGCGATGTTCGCGAGCTCACTGCGCTCGCCCTTGGACAGTAAAATGTGTCCGACGATGGGCTCACCGCGCATTCGATCCGCCGTCACCGAGAGACCATTGGTCGAGCTGTCGACGTACGGGTTGTCGATCTGGAACGGGTCACCCGTGAGGATGATTTTCGTGCCCTCGCCGCAGCGAGTGATGACGGTCTTCACCTCGTGCGGGGTCAGATTTTGTGCTTCGTCGACGATCACGTATTGGTGCGGCAAGCTGCGACCACGAATGTAGGTCAGCGGCTCGACCTGCAGCTGGCCCGCGTCGAACAGCTCTTCGAAGCCGCGCACACCTCGGCGCTTGCTACCGCCCGCAACCAACAAGAACTCGAGGTTGTCGTAGATCGGCTGCATCCACGGGTTCAGCTTCTGATCGACGTCACCGGGCAAGAACCCGATGTCACGCCCGAGCGGCATCACCGGGCGGCTCACGAGCAGGCGCGCGTAGGCGCCGTCGTCCACGACTCGACGCAGGCCCGCGGCCAGCGCGAGCATGGTCTTCCCGGTGCCGGCCTTGCCCACCAGGGTGAGCAGCTTCACGTTGTCGTCGAGCAGTAAATCCAGGGCAAAAGCCTGCTCTTTGTTGCGCGGGCGAATGCCGAGCAAGCCGTCCTTCGGCGTCTTCAGGGTACGGACTTCGCGCGGCTCGTGGTGAAAGCGACCGAGCGCGGTGCGCGGCCGCGGGCTGTCGTCGCGCAGCACCACACACGCGTTCGGATTGATCTTGTCCGCGTCGACTGGCTTGAGCGAACCCGATTCGAAGAATTTGTCGAGCTCGGCCGCGGTCACCGCAAGCTCGATGATGCCGGTCTCGACGCGATCCAAGTCGACCGATTGGTTCTCGTAGGTCTGAGTCGTGAGCCCGAGCGCGTCCGCACGAATGCGCAGATTCACGTCCATCGTCACGAAGATGGTCGGCTTGTCCGGTGACTCGTCACGGAACTCGAGCGCGGTTTGCAAAATCGCGTGGTCGCCCGTGTTGGGATTGAGCGCGATCTTGAGCTCGAGCCGGCGCACGGGCACGTGCACACGCAGCGTTCCGCCGTCCGGCAGGTCCACGCCCTTCGACAGCGGCCCTTTGGCGCGTTGCGCGTCGAGCAAACGCGACACCGTACGCGCGTTGCGGCCGCGCTCGTTGGCATCCCGCTTGAACTGATCGATCTCCTCGATCACGTAGATCGGGAGAATCACGTCGTTGTCCTCGAACTTCAGGAAGGCATGGGGGTCGTGGATCAGAACATTCGTGTCGAGGACGTAATTCTTTTTCATCGTATCCTTGGCGCGTGCCGCGCCCGCGAGGGCGGATAACCTTGCCCCCTCGCCCGCGCAACGTGAGAAACCCTCGAGGGTAACGCGCTCTCGCCCGGCCCTCCGAACGCTCAGAAAAAACTTTTTAACATCAATTAGTTACGAATCCTGCCGCGAACCACGGACGAGACTCGCCAGGCGTCGGTCAGTGACTGGCGAGGGCGCGCGCTCAAGCGCTGGCCGAGCCGGCATTCGCTTCCGAGGCGCGCGGCAAACAGACCTCGACGCGCGTGCCCTTTCCGACCTCCGAGAAGATGCGCACGACGCCGCGATTCTGCAGCACGATGCCATGCACTGTCGCCAGCCCGAGGCCCGTGCCCTGACCGGCGTCTTTGGTCGTGAAGAAAGGCTCGAACACGTGCGACAGCACGTCGTCCGGCATGCCCGTACCAGTGTCCGACACGGTGATGCGCACGAAGTCCCCGGGCTGCGCCTCGGAGAAGGCGCGCGCGTCCTCTGGGCCGAGGTTCGTCCGATCGGTGCGGATCTCGAGGCCGCCACCAGCTGGCATGGCATCGCGAGCATTGACGCACAAGTTGACCAGGATCTGCTCGAGCTGCACCGGGTCCATCACGAGCTCGCCCACGCCCTCACCCAATTTGGTGTGTAAATCGACCTGCGCGCCCAGCAAGCGAAGCAGCACGCGCTGCGTGTCGGTGATGACTTTGTTCGGGTCGAGCAGCTCGGGACGCGTGGCTTGCTTTTGACCGACGGTGAGCAGCTGTCGAGTGAGTCGCGCGGCTCCCTCGGAGGCCTGCATGACCTCCGCCAGGCGCTCGGCAATGCCAGGATCGCCCCGCAATTCCTCTTGCATCAGCGAAACATTGCCCATGATAGCCGTGAGCAAATTGTTGAAGTCGTGCGCCACGCCGCCGGCGAGCCGCCCGATCGATTCCAGACGCTCGGCGCGGCTCAAACTCTGCTCGAGCTTGACGCGCTCGGCGGCCGCGCGCTTGCGCTCGGTGATGTCGCGCACGGCCACGGCTTGCCGCACTTTGCCGCGGTATTCGATGGCGCGCGCCTGCATCTCCGCTGGAAACTGCGAGCCGTCGCGACGAACGCCGATCACTTCGACCTCGGCGCCGGTTTCGCTGCCGGCAACCTGACCCGCCTGGGACTCGGGAGTGAGGAACCGATCATCGCGATCCGAACCGACGAGGTCCTTCGCGCGGGCGAAGCCGAACAGCTCCGCGAAGCGCTGGTTGGCTTCGACGATCACACCTTGATCATGGATGATGATGCCCTCGAACGAGGCGTCAGCCAAGAGTCGGAATTTTTGCTCGCCCACACTGGCGCGCTCCAGCGCGTTCCGCACGGTGCGACTGGCCAGGTACTGCACGACGGCAATCACCGGAAAAATAACGACGCTCACGATCCAAACCGAGGCGCGCTCGGACACCAAAAGCGCATCCGACGCGCCGCGAGATTGCATGATGAAGCCGCAAATGATGGCGGCGAGCGTCACCACCGCCGCGCCGCGCACGCCGATGAGCACCCCCACGATCACGATCGCGAGTGAGTAGCCCAATTGATAGGCGGGGCTATGGACGCCTCCGAGCGTCATCGCCGTAGCCGTCATGAACGCGAACAGCGCCGCTACTTGCAGCACCGAAGCCAGCCGCACCGCGCCCCGGCGCAGCAGGATGAGCAGCACGCCGTTGATCACTTCGCCGAACGCGCCTTGCACCAACGCGCGTCCGGAAAACTGCGGGGTGCGCAGCAGTGTGAACAGCACGTAGGGCGGCGGCACGAGCACCATCGACCACACGATCACGTTCAACAGGAACGCCTCGTGGGTCTTCGCCTCGTCCGCGAACACGGGCGCGCGCAGCCATTCCCAGCGCGCGTTCGGCCCTGAGGGCATCTCGGAGCGAATCATCCCGGCCGCGCAGTGTCCCCCGGCTGGAGTGGAGACACCACGACCGATTGGCGGGCAGCGACCGGATTTGTGATGAGCCTGCGAATCGCGCAGCGCGGCTTTGGGCCGGCAATTGAGGTCTACGGGCGGGACCTTCGGGGAACTCCAGACCCGCCCGCGTCGCGGAGATCTGATGTTTAAGTTTAAACTCAATGCCGTTCGGTTAAGGACCGAGACCACAATATGGACCCCATCGCTCATGCTGCCCCCACAACATATCGTAGGGTTCGCCGCTTAAGTGAACGGCATTGAGTTTAAACTTCAGATTGGAAACGAAAACGGGCTCAGCCCTCCTTTGACCTGTGGGGCGTGGGCTCAGAGGCGCCGCGGGCAAGCCCAATAAGGCTATAGTTTTCGCTATTTACTCGCGCGTTCCGCCCCGGATCGCCAGGCGCTGGGCCGAAGCTCCACGGCCGAGCTAGAGTCGCGCGGTGACTGGGCGATCCCGCTCGTTTTGGCTGTCAGCGGCTGCGCTGGCGTACGTGTGCGTGGGCGCGGCGCACTTGGCCGGCAGCCCACTGCCCTGGTTGGCCCTGCTCGGCTTGCCCGCGATCCTCGCGGAGACTTGGCGGCGCACCGCCGTCCCAGCCGGCAAAGACTCCGTCTCGGAGAGCTCGCGTAGCGCACTCCGCGCGGTCGTCTGGGGCAGCTTGCTCTGGGCAGCCGCGCGCACGGGGCCAGCCGGGCGTCCCGCGCTCGACGCAGCCGCCAATCTCGGCGCGGGGACGGCCGCGGTGGCGGCGCTCGTCGCCATCGCGCGCATCGCGCCACGCGGCGGCTTGCTCACCCCGCCGAAGGCCGCGCTGTCGCTCGACGCCGCGACGTTCGCCGGTTTTCTGTGGGCGGTCGCCACGGCTATCCCGCTCGGCTTCGCGCTGTTTCCCGCGGAGCGAGTGCGGCTCGATCCGTTGATGATCGACTATGCGTCGACCAGCGCGGCGGTGGGCTCGCTCTTGGTGTTCGTCGCGGCCAGCTTTCGCTTGCGCAGCTTGCGGCGCCTGGAGCTCGGCGTGGGTGATCGCGCGGCGGGCGCGCTGGCGCTCGCCATCACCACGTTCTCCGTCGCTATCCCGGCGAGCCTGCTCGACGTAGCGCCACCCGATCGCATTTTGCCGGTCGCGGTGTGGGTCGCCGCGCTGGCCATGACCTGGGCCGCAACGACGCCCGAGCCGACCACGGTATCCAGCGGGCTACGCGGGGTGCTCGCGATCCTGATTTTAGGAACGCCGCTCATTCTGGGCGCTGGCGCCGGCGTGCGCGCAGCGGCCGATCACGCGGGCGCTATCGTGCTCACGGTTTCGACGCTGTGTATCTTCGTGGGTTTGATTGCGCGTGCGGTGGCGCGCCCGCTGGGCCCCGAGCAATCGCGTTGGCTAGACGCGATTGAGGCAGCGAGCCGCGGCGCGTTGCAGCCGGAGCCCGACTCAGCGCTGTGCGCAGCCCTCGAAGCACTGAGCAAGACCGCAACAACACCCAACGCGCGGCCCGCGATTTTTCGCAATAGCCCACCGGAAATGCTGTCCGTCGACATTGCCGGCTACCTGCACGTCGAAGCGGCCGAGGCGCCCGACCGACTGTACGAGCTGGCTAAGGAAGAGCCCGAGCGGACGCTGCGTGCGGAGGCCTTGCAAGCGCTGGCCGTGCGCCGGCCAGAAGTGCGGCCCTTGATCACGTGGTTCGAGGACCGCCGCGCGTTCTCGGCCACCCTCGTGATCGACGAGGACGGGCCGATCGGCTTCATTTTGCTGCCCGCCGGCACGCGCACCACGGCCATGACACTAGAAGAGGCGCGTGCCGTGCGCGTGCTCGCCGACCGCATCAGCGCGCTGCTCGCCGTTTCGTCGGCTCTGGCGCGGTCACGCGAGCGAGAGCTCAAGGCCGCCGAGCGCGCCGACCGCGTGGACGACGAATGCAAGCGGCTCGAGCACATCATCTTTGCGGCCTCTGGGCGCCACGTGGAGCTCGCCGAGCGGCTGGCTCGCAGCGTGCGCACCACCGCGTACAGCCCCGCGGCCCGGCAGGTGCTGGAGCGCCTCGAGCGGCTCGGTCGACAGGGCGCGCCGATTTCCCTGCTCGCGCCCCCGGGGGTCGAAGCCATTGGTTGGGCGGCGCACGCGCACCTCGAAAGCGGCCGCTCGAAGGGCGCATTCGTCGTCGTCGATGGCACGAACTCCGCGGAGCACGCGCGCGAAACGTGGCTCGACAGCGAGCGCTCGCCGCTCGTGCTCGCCGACGGCGGAACACTAACGATCTTGGACGTGGCCGTGCTGCCGCTCGAGATCCAAGATCTGATCGCGCAATCCTTCTCGGGTCGCGCCACAGGCCCCGCCGTGTCCTCGGTGGCCAAGCCGGGCCTGTTCGTGACCTTGCGTGTGCCGCTGGCGCGCTTGCTCGAGGAACAGCGGCTCAGCCGCGATCTGGCGCGTTGGCTCGGCGAGTCCGAGGTCGCGTTGCCGGGCATCGCCGAGCGAGCCGAGGATCTGCAAGCCTTGGCGCTCGAGGCGCTTTCGCGCGTGGGGCTATCGCAACGCGGCGAGCCGCTGGGCATCGAACCCAGCGCACTCCGACTGCTCGCCGAGCACGATTGGCCAGGAAATGAGCTCGAATTCCGGGCGCGCCTGCTCTCGGCCGCGCGTCGCGCGCCCGGCTCGGTCGTGCGCGCCGAGGATCTGCTCGCGACTGGCTTTGCTCCCGCAGACGCGGAGCCGTTCCGGGTCGATCTCGATCTGACTCCGCCGCCGGCGTTGCTCGCACGGCGACCGCGGCCGCGGCGGATGCCGCGGGGGCGGTAGTCGGGGAAAGCGAAGGGCCCTCACCTGGCCAGTAAGACACGGTAGCTACCTCTCAACGCATCCAGCCGCATCTGGTACGCGTTCAAGTCGCGTCGGAACAGCTGTTCAAGTGCGTCCGGAATACGCACCTCGCTCGAGTGGAAGCGTCTCGAGGGGTCGAATCACCTCGAGCGCGGATACCCGGCGACCCGGCGGGCGCCCGTGCGGCACTGAGGCCGCGGCGAGACGGCGAGCGCCATTCACGTGTGAGTCGGTGTTGAGAGACGATAGTCATTGTCCGCCGAGTCGGTCGCTTAGTCGCTGGCTGCTTCGCAACAGTTCAGCTCGGATCGAGGTACGCTTCGTTTCGTCTCGCTGATCAGCAAACTGGGCAAGCAGATCGCCGAGCTCTGCGAGAGTTGCCGTGCAGGTACCTGGCTCGGGTGAGATTGTGTAACCCTGCCCGTAGACGTTGTCTCCCGCATACTCAAACGTATAGGTCGTTCCACCGAACTTCATCATTGAGATGGAGCTTTTGCGGTCCGGCCACCGCGCCCGAAGAGTGAGGGAGCCCCACGATTGCTCCAGTGCTTGAACTAGCCCTGCATTGATTGCGACCTCGCTGAAGTCCGCGCCGCCAGGTTCATCGCGAGCTGATAGCCTCACTTTGGATCGCACATGGACCACTTTGTATTCGGGTGGCGTCGGTCGTGGCGCCGTGCGCGTGACATAGACGGCTTCTTCAGTTGTGTGCGGATCTTGTTTGATCATCACCAGAACGAGCTCGTCCGTGGACGACTGCACGAAGCCCGGCAACGCTCGTGGCAGTAGCGTGGCGCTAATAACGGCTTCCGTCCTGGCGTGGCCAGGATCAGGATCCGTCAGCCGCGATGGCGCAGGGGAGAGGGCATCGCATGCAGTGCCGATCTGGTTGGGCTTGTGTATCGAGCCCGTCGAGCAACATGCACCGACGGACCATAGTGCTACCAGCTCACAG
>DATHOI010000490.1:0-14909 GCA_035485095.1 Polyangiaceae bacterium
CAGGCTGCCGGCGGCATTCCGCCCGTCGCACCGCCGGCACCCGCCACTGACGTGCTGCCGCTAGCGCCGGCAGTCGAAGTAGCGCCGGCAGCTGAAGTGGCGCCGGCAGTCGAAGTAGCGCCGCTTGCACCGCCGCCTGACGAAGGGGCGCCGCCCGCGCCCGCTCCGCTGGTCGACACCGCGCCGCCCGCGCCGGATGAGCTCGAGCTGCCGGCCACGGACGTCGAACCCGAGGCGCCGTTACCCGCGCTGGAGGTAGCAATCGTATTGCCACTGCCGGCGCTCGTGTCGTTGCTGCTTCCGCCGGTCGGCGTGCCGGTATCCGACCCTGTGCTGCCCGAGCTACTGCAGGCCTGCATCGCGACGGCAAACACAACTGCCAGCGTCGCGGCTGACACCATAACCAATCGTTTCATGAGAAAGCTCCTGTGCCCGGCTTTGAGGAATGAGTCAGAATGTGGGCGCGCCACTCGACCGGTCCAAAATGCGTGAGCCGCGCGAATCGATCACACCTTTCGCGACAAGGCGCACAATGGAGCCTTTTTTAGGCTCTATCAGACACTCAAAGCACGAGTTCGAATGTAGTGACGATTCAGCCTATGCCCTCAAACGCCGAAGCCGAAGCCGCGGCGCACCTCGAGCATCGTCGTCGAAAGTGCGCCGTCCGCCATGCGTACGATCAAGGGTTCGTCCACGACCAAGCTCGACGCGGGGCTCAGGTGACGACACGCAAAGAGCGAAAAGAGTGGCGCGAGCCCAACGCGTGGAATCACGTCGCGCACCCGCACAACGCAGAGTCCTGCCGCTGCGACTGCCTCGAGCGCGCGTTGCTTTTGAGGAGTCGGGAAGCAGAACACGAACCAACCTTCGGGGTCGAGCAGCCGCGCAGCGGTTCTCGCATAGTCAGAGACGTCGCCACGCAACTCGAAGCGAGCGTGTGCTTTCTGCGAATCTTGCGGAACGATCCCGGCAGAAACCGGAAAATACGGCGGACTGCCAGTGATCAGCGGGAACCGCTCGTCGAGAGTCAGCTCGCGAAGATCGCCGAGCAAAGGACACACGTGCTCCGTCAAGGCATTCGCGTTCACGTTCGCGACGAGCAAGCGGTGGCTGGTCGTTTGCGCTTCGATTGCGGTCAACCGCGTTCCGCCCCCCATACCCCAGGCCACGAGCAAACCGACTGTACCGATGCCGGCACCTAGATCGAGGTGCGTCGTCACGCGCGGCGAGACCTTGAGCGCGTAGTGAGCGGTCAGCACGTCGTCGATCGAATGACGATGACCGTGTGCACGCTGAAAAATGAACCAGGCGCCCGTCAGCCCGTCGACCGTGACCGCTTCACCAAGCTCGCGCTCGAGCTGAGCGTGAAGCGTAGCAAAGCGCGGCGGCGCCGAACGCAGCTCGGGTCGCTTTTCATCGGGTGCACTTGGTAGGAAGGGTTCGCTCTTACTCAAGCGCCGGGCGAGTAGCACTCACCTGGAGCCGAGTCGATGACGATCCAGCACCGCAGGCTTCGTCTGGCAGGCACCTAGAGCAGAAATGACAAGCCGACAGTGAACGCAGGATGCCCAATGCGAAAGGTCAACGTCGCGCGATCGGAGAAGCGCAACCGAGCACCACCGTAGAGCGTGAAATCCGCGCGATCCGTGCGACCGTTGTGCTCGAGATGAAACGCGCCACCGGGTTCTCCGAACACCGACCAATGAGTGCTCAGCCAAAAGTTCCACTGCATGACGATTGGCACCCAAGTATTGTCGCGCGTCCAATCGACGCCGAATCCTAGGCCAACGCTGTCGTTGATCGAACGAATGAAACCGTCCGGGACGAGAACGATCGTGCCGCGGAAGCCCGCGCCTGGCAGCGGGCCGTCAATCGGCGCGAGCAGAAAGTGCGGCTCGGCCTCGAACACGTAGTGCGGATGCCGATCGGGGTCGCGCACGATGTTCGCTTCCGCGTGCGCCGCGTGACTGACCAATGCAATGAACGAAGACAAAGCAAAACCAAGCACCCCAGTCGTAAGCTTCATGCGCACTCCTTCCGCGCCACTCAGCAAGTGGCGTGCCCGCGCATGCGTCGCTTCTTTTAGGCCGATCTCAGCGACCAGACCGAGTCACGCCCGCCGCAGCGCGGCGAATTGTCTCGACAGCAAATCTCGCGCGCCGCGCCTGAAGCGTTCGCTCAGCAACCGCACAGGGTGATGCAGCCCGGGTCGCCACTACACCGGTCGCGACAATCCCTATCGCAACTCGAGCTCGTGTCGGAGCTCATGGTGGTCGCTGCCTGACTCACCACCGTGCAGGTGCCTTCGGCGATTTCGGCACACACACCCTGCGATGTTTGATCGGCGATCAAGGCTTTTGCGTCGTCGCAGCTCGCCGCGGAGCCGACCGGGCACAGTGAATCGTTACACAGGCACTCGAGATCGATGACGCTGCCGGAGATTCTGTAACCGCAACCCGGCATCTGATCCGGATCGACGAGCACCGTCGGGCACGAGCTAATCCCGAGACACAGCGTGATGCCAGAGCTTGGGTCCACGCCGCAGTCCATACCGGTTACGGTCGTCAGGCCGCCGTCTACAGTAGTGCTGGCCGCTCCCGCCGTCGACGACCCACCGCTCGAGTCGCCGGGCAATCCGATCTGGAGACAGGCAGAAAGAGGCGCTAGGGCGAGCAGGCAAAGGAGCCAACGCATGGTGCCGCGATACTCGGCCCAGAGGCGACAGCTGGGCCAAGTTTCTGGGCACAGCGACACAAACTGACGCGCGCGGTCAGCTTGTTCAGGAACTAGAATTAGCCTTGACAAACAGCGCTAACAGCAAGCTCGCACCGAGCAGCGTCGCCGAGAGCAGATACGGCGCGCCCGGCAAGTGCAACCAGCTCGAGGCAATACCGAACGCAAAGATCTGCGTGAAAATCAGCGGACCGAGCATACCCGTGACGCCAGCCAAGCTCGCCACGGCACCTTGCAAACGCCCCTGCGCAGTCGCCTCCACGCGCTGACTCATCAAGGCTTGGAAGGCAGGACCGGCCAAGCCCCAGATGGCCAAAAACGGAATCCCCGTCAAAAACCAGGCGCCAGTCGGCGCCAGACCGTAGATGGCGAAGCCGAGCGCGCCGAAGAACAAGCCGACCAGAAGCGCCGCGCGTTCACCGAGTCGCTTGACGATGGGCCCAACGAACAGCGCAGAAACGATCGTGGAAGCGATGCCGATTCCCGCGAGCGCGAAGCCAACCATGCGCTCGCCCCAGTGATAACGATAGTCGGTATAGAGCACGAACACGCTGGGCAACGAGTCGTGCGCAATGTTGTACAAGAAGGCCACGGCGGCGAGACCGAGCAAGGCGCGCTGCGAGCGCAGGAGCGCCAGTGAGCCGAGCGGATTGGCCTTCGACCAGACGATCGGTGCGCGCCGTTCGCGCGGCAGGGATTCCGGCAAAATGAAAAATCCGTAGAGTGCATTGGTCAAGCTGAGCGCGGCCGCAGCCCAAAACGGCAAGCGCAAACTAATCCCACCAAGCAAGCCGCCGAGCGCGGGTCCAACCACGAAGCCGAGACCAAACGCAGCGCCCAACATGCCGAATTTTGCCGCCCTTTCGTGCTCCGGCGTCACGTCGGCGATGTACGCGCCCGCCGTCGAGAAACTCGACGATGTGATGCCCGAGATCAATCGCCCGACGAACAGCCAAGACAGAGATGGCGCGAGCGCCATCAGCACGTAGTCGAGGCCCAGCCCCAAGTTCGAAAGCAAAATGATCGGTCGTCGACCGCTGCGATCCGAAACCGCGCCCAACATGGGCGAGAAAATGAATTGCATGGCTGCCCACGCAAAACCAAAAACCCCCGCGCTGCCGGCGGCTCCTGCCATGTCACCGTGTTTGAACGCGACGATGAGCTTTGGGAGCACCGGCACCATCACACCAAGCGCCAGCATGTCGAGCGCCACGGTGATGAAGATGAAAATGAACGCGGCACGGGTCGGCGCGGGGTTTGGCAGAGGCAACGCACTACTCATCGGAGGCGCATCTTGCCGGAGCTCGTCCCCCCGCGCAGCGGGACGTGCATTCAGGCCCAAAAGAGCGCCTGTAGCTGCGGCGGTCGGCGGTCGGCGCTATGCTCAGAGCACCGTGCGGATTGGCCTTGGGTCAGGTTTGATGTTGGTGGCGCTCGTGGGTCCCGCGTGTGCCACGCGTTCGGCGGCCGAAGCGCACGCGGCACCGCCAACCGTGTCCGGCTCGAGCGGCGCGGGCGCGAGCCAGCGTCCACCGGTGCAAAGCCCAGCCGACATCACGGCGCATGCCATGCCTGCGATCGTCTCGGTACGCGCGGGGGAGTCTCTCGGCACCGGCTTCGTCGTGCGCTCAGATGGTTGGGTGGCGACCAATTTTCACGTCGTGCGTGGTGCCACCGAGGTCACGGTCGTGTTCTCCGATCACAAGGAATTTCCCGTGGTCGAGATCATGAACGCGAATCGTTTGCACGATCTGGTGATCTTGCGCATCGACGCGCGCGGTCTGCCGGTGCTCCCGGTCGGCAACAGCGACGCGGTCCGCCCCGGTGACAGCGTGTTGGCGATCGGCCACCCTCTCGGACTCGAAGACACGGTATCGAATGGGCTGATCAGCGCGGTTCGGCACGTGCACGAAGGGCTCGACGTACTACAGGTTTCGGCCCCCATCGCGCCAGGCTCGTCGGGCGGCCCGCTGTTCAACGATCGGGGGGAGGTGATCGGCGTCGCCACCGCTTTCATGAAAAGCGGCCAGAACCTGAATTTCGGGTTGCCCTCGAAATACGTGAAAGAGCTCGTCGACAACCCGCACCCGATTTCGATGAGCTTGTTCTCCGCGGCGATGCTCGCGATTCAGAATCAAGCCGCCAGCGCGCAGGTCACTCGTCAAATCCCGCATCACCCGCTCAGCACTCTGAACGGTTGCACGGACGCGCAGAAGACACTGATCTTCAAGACCATACAGGGCGCGATCGAGGTGGGCGCGCCGCTCTACAACGACGGCAAGATCTCGGCCTGCTATCAGATCTACGAGGGGGCGGCGGCCGATCTCACGCAGCGCCTGGCGACGAGTTGCGCCGGCCCGAAGCGCGCGCTTTCAGACGGCCAACGGCGCGCGGCCAAGCTGGAAGATCCGGGTGCTCAAGCCTGGGCAATGCGCGACACCTTCGATGGCATGCTCGAGCTCCTCGAGCGCTCGGCCCATTGAGCTGCCTGTGCTCCTCGCGAGCGCGCGCAAAGGCGAAGCCGAGCCTCAGACCGCGTCGAGACTGAGGCTCAGCTGTGCTCGAGCGCGCCAACGCCCGCCCAGGGCTTGTCGTCGATGTGGAAGTGCAGCAGATTTCCCGCAAACTGCGCGGCAAAGTGATAAGCGATGCCCTGAGCGTCGTACACAATCACTTGCAATTGATCTCCGTCGGCGCTGGTCACCTCATAGCGCCCGGCCAGGTTCACGCCCGGGCCAACGGCCGTGTACTGACCCTGATTGAAAGTCACGACGAGCTGGCCGAGCTCGGCCCCGAGCACCGCTTGCAGCGGAAGATCGAGGGACACCTCGGGACCGAAGCTCTGTAGGCGCCACGAACCCGCCAGGCGCTGACCGGCGCTCGCGACGCTAGTTGCCGGAGCACCCGCCGCAGCACCGCAGCCCGCCCAGGCGGGCGTTGTCAGCAGCAAGCCCAAAACGAGAAGCTTCACAGAGGGCGAGGACACGCGATCACGATAAGCGGCCGCTTTCTGGCATGCAAACCAGCGGCGGTTCATCTGCCCAGGCGCGACCGCTCAGCGCGGCGCTTGCTCCTCGAAATCGGCGGCAATTGCCGCTCGTGCCGGAATCGCTAGCTCCAAGGCCTCCAGACAGCGCTCGAAGCTACCCTCGATTGGCGCGCGAACGGTGGTGCGCTCGCCGGTCACCGGATGCAGGAACCGAAGCGCGGCCGCGTGCAAGGCCAGGCGCTCGAAGGCGTAGTGCTCTCTAAACCACCGGTTGTGCTCGCCCTTGCCGTAGCGCACGTCACCGATCAACGGACAGGAGAGGTGTTTCAGATGCCGTCGAATCTGGTGCAGCCGGCCCGTCTTCGGTAGCGCCAGCACTAAGGCGTAGCGTTCGAATGTGCCGAGCCGCCGGTATGCCGTCTGAGCCGATACTCGCTCCTCGCCGGGCGCCCGCGGAATGGCGTGGTCGACCACGCCGTGCTCCGGCGGGTGGCCGCGTGTCAGCGCCAAATAACGCTTCTCGACTTCGCCGGCCGCAAACTGGCGGTTCAGGGTGCGCGCCGCGTGCTCGTCCAGGGCAAACAGCACGGCGCCACTGGCGCCGCGATCCAGGCGATGTAGCGGGTACACGTAGCGCTCCAGCGTGTCGCGCGTCAGGCGCATCAGGTCTTGGTCGTCGTTCGCCCAACCGCGGTGCACGATCATACCGGACGGCTTATCGACGACCGCGCACGACTCATCCTGATACAAGACGCGCAAGGCGATCGAGGACTCGGAGGTCACCGACTGCACGATACGAAGCGCCGAACATGGGTCAAGCCGAGCGCGTGAGCACGGTTCTGCGTCAGCCATGACACGGCGGTCATGGTGATCGCGACCACACTCGTGAGACTGTGCCCAATTTTCTGACAATCCGCCCGCTTTACAAAGTGGCACGCAGGCTGCACATGAGAGGTACTGATGGCTGGCGTGTTGCGAGTGTTGCTCTGGGCTTTGGTGCTCGTCGCGCCGGGCGGGCTATTGCTCGCACCCGTGCTCGCTGCGCACGAGGTGCGTCGCCGAAGTCGCGCCCGCCAAAACGCGGTCTGAGTGTACCCCGCGTTCCATCGCTGCTGTAGCAACGGATAGCCGAACGCGTTCCTAGCGAGCCGTGGCAAAGTTCGGGCGCTTGGCTCAAAACACGGTATTGGGTGAAGCGTCTAGCGACGACGAGCGCTGGATGCGCGAAGCCTTGGCGGAGGCTGACCTCGCGTCAGCGCACGGCGACGTCCCGGTTGGCTGCGTGATCCTAGGTGCGACGGGCGTCGAGCTCGCGCGCGACCACAACCGCCGCGAGGAGCGAGCCGATCCAACCGCGCACGCCGAGCTACTCGCGCTGCGTGCCGCCTCGGCAAAGCTCGGTCACTGGCGTCTCGAAGGCGCTACGGTCTTCGTCACTCTGGAGCCGTGCCCAATGTGCGCAGGAGCCTTGGTCAACGCGCGGGTTCGCCGGGTCGTGTTTGGCGCAAGCGACAGCAAGGCCGGCGCACTCGCCTCCCTCTTCGAGATCGGTCGAGATCTACGGCTCAATCATCGCTTCGAAGTCGTGCCGGGGGTGCTGGCCGCGGAGGGCGCAGCGAGGCTGAAGGCTTTTTTCGCGCGACTGCGCGCCTCGGGAAACCGGACTCTCGGCGATCCTCAGGGGGATAGCTCCGTCGGAGTGTCGGTGCCCTCCTCCGGCGTCGGTGCACTCGCCGGCGGCGAGCCCCCGCCCGAATCCGCGACTTGAAACGCGACCTGCTCGGCGAGGCCTGCCGTGAGCTGTTCGTCGGTGATGCGCCCAATTTTTTTGGCAATCACCATCAGGCGCTGCAGGTACTTGGTCCAAGCCGCGCTTACTCGTCCATCCTTGTCGAAATGCTGCCGCTCGGGGTTCGGCAAAATCGAGGCGATATATAGGGCCTGACCGAGCGAAAGGTCCGTCGCGCGCTTCGCAAAATAGTACCGCGCCGCAGGCCCGATGCCGTAGATGCCCGGGCCATATTCGATCACGTTGAGGTAGAGCTCCATCAGCTCGCGCTTGCTCAGCTCCTGCTCGAGAAGCAGCGCGAGCACGGCCTCTTGGAGCTTTCGCGCCAAGGTCTTCTCTTTGCCGAGGTAGAGGTTCCTCGCCAGTTGCATGGTGATGGTGCTCGCACCTCGCACGAAGCGGCCCTTGATCAAATCATCGCGAATCGAGTTCTGAATCGCTTCGTAGTCGAAGCCGTGGTGCTGCTCGAAATGCCCGTCCTCACACACCAGCACCGCGGTTTCCATGAACGGTGAGATGGCGTCGATCGGCACCCAGTCGGGCGAACCGGGGCCGCTCTCTACTTCCATCGGCAACCGATCGGCGCCCTTTACCTCGCGCTGCCAAGCCGCAGCAAAGCGGCTGGGCGACAAATCAGCAGGGATCTGCCCAATCCGGCAGTCATTGGCGACCCCTAGCCGGACGCGGGTGTCGTTCGCGCGTTCGGAGTCGTAGTCCAGCTCGGCATTGATGGCGAAGGTGCCAGTCATGTGCAGCGGCGCGATCAGCGGCACGAGCCCCCGCGGCGCGGCATCGAGCAACGCCTGACAGGAGGCCAGCGGTACTCCTCCCGACCAATGAGTCTGCACCGCGCGCTCGTTTCGAGTGAGCACGCCATTGCCCTGTAGGCGAACGTCGCCTAGCGAGACTTCGCCATCATCCAGAACGAGCTTTGCGCCGTCGAGTGTGGTCGTTCCGCGCGCCCGAAACCCGAGATGAATCCCGCTGAGCGGCGACGGTGAGAGCTCCACTCGCAAGAGCGATACCTGATCCAGCACGCCGCTGCCGGAGAACGCCAAGCTCGCGCCGTCTCCGGCAAGCGTGACTTCCGCGCTCGCCTGAAGCGAAGCGCTCTGCACACCGAGCAGGCCAAAGTCGCCCTCGCGAACGCCCAGGCTGCGCAAGCTCACCGGCCCGCCGCGCACCTCGGCCCGCACAGCGCCGGGCCCGAGCGGCAGTGAGACTTTGAGCTCGAGCGGCGTACCCGACGCCTCTGCCTTGGGCACCAAGGACACGTCCACTTCCGTCCCGAGTCGGGCGACATGGAGCGCACTCGGACCCACGTTCAATTGCTCGATTCCGCGCTGAAGGCGCAGGCGAACTCCCTCGAGCTCCAGCGCTGCACCCTCTGGCAACGAGTGCGCGGCAAGCATCGACAGCTCGGCAAGAGCGGCGCGCACTCTCACTCCGCGCGCGGGGTCAGGCTGGAATTTCGACGCTATCGGGGCGGCAACTGCAGCGCCGGCCGGGAGCGACTTCGGAGCTGCTTCGAGCCCAACGCTTACGTCGAGCCCTTCGACTTGCATGCTCTCGAGCTGGCGCTCGTCGTTCAATCGCGTGAGCCGTGCCTGCGGATGGCGCGCTTCGACCTCGATTCCCGAACCGACGATGCGCGCCAAGTCGAGCGCGACGCTTTCGCGCTCTCCCTCTCGCTCGTAGCTCAAGCCCCAAACGTGCTGCAAAGGCGCAACAGGCGACCTCCACGTCAGATCGACCCCGTCCACCTTGTAGCGAGGACCACTCGCGCTTGCACCCGCCTCTTTCGGACGCGCCGCGCGATAGGCCGCGTACTGATTGCGCAGCTCGTCCAGGTCACCAGACAGCTCGAGTAACCCGCCATGCACCGAGATCTCCGTAGCGTTCAGGTGCCAACCGAGTCCGACGCGCACCGCGTTCACGTGCGCCTTCACGCCTGGCATACGCGGTACACGGAGCTCCAAGTCCTTGAGCCAAATGGCGCCAGCGCCGAGGCTCAGCTCACCCACTGTGACCTCCAGCCCACGCCGCTCCGCGGCGCTGGCCACGCCCGAACGCACGAGCGGCGCGAAACCCAATCCCAATCCGCCGCCCGCGACACTCACCACTCCGAGCAGCGCGACAATCCGCGTGCGCCGCGGGAGATCCGCGAGCACGCTCATTCCAAGCTTTCAACCCGCGCAGTCGTGCGACGAACCCGCAAGTCATCGCGCCGAGCACCGCGCAGACGCTCGACCAGCGCCTCCATACTGGCGAGCCGGGCCCCGGTACGGCCGGTCGCCCACACGTCGCATGGCCTCGCTCCGAGCGCAGCGACATAGTCGTCGAGCTGCCCAACTCGCCGACCGAGAGTGTGAATCGCAGCCTCACGCAAATCGAGACACGGCGGCACAGCGATCCCCTCCGCGCGAAGCAACTCCGGCGCGTAGAAGCCCCACGTCGCAAGCACATCGTCGGGCCGCAAGAATGCGCTCAGCCGGCGCGCGAACTCGGCGCGCGACTCGCCTGCGTGAATCCGATCCGCGACCAGCTGGCTGTGCAGCTCGAAAGAGGGAGCGAGCGGGCCGCTCGGAGCGACGTACGCCTCGAAACGCTCGCCGGTAAACGGTCGCACCGCGGCCCAATGCACCACCTCGGGCGCCCGCGCGCCAAGCGCGCCGTGGGGCCAAGCGTTCGCCTCTCCGTAACCAACCACCAAAGACTCAGGCCGTTGACTCAGAATGGGTAGGACCAGCGGCCTGTCTCGCGCCACGACACTGCGTCGATGCCGTGGGCGATTCTCGCGAGCCACGAACTCGAGCTGTGTCTCGACCATCGCCTCGAACGGCTCCAATAGCTCCGGCAACCCATCCGCTCGACCTTCGAGCACTCCAAGCGCAGCCGCCAGCGCTTCGATGGTCGATAGACAGTGAGCCGCCGGCTCGCGCCGAATCCGATAGCGGCTCTCTTTGGCGGGCGCCAAGCTGTACCGCGGCAGCGCCCACAAAAATGGATTCAGCTTGAAGAGCTTCGAAGCCTGCCACCACGTGCCGTCAATCACCACCAACGTGACTGGACCGGGCGGTGGTTCACGAGCCAAGTCTTTCGCGTCCGGAGCCGGGAAGAGCAAGACGGGCGGCGCGTCCGCATTGCTCAACGCAACCTGCAGAGGCCGGTCCGTCGCGAAATCCAGTCCGACATGCAACGTCGCGCTCGACAAGCACAGCGCCGCGATGCGCGCCGTATTGATCGGCACGTCGCTCTCGCGCGGGTGCTGCAAAATCACGACCGGCGAGCGTGTCGCTATCGGACGAACCGCCGCGCAGTAACAAACACGCGCGGGGCGACGGCATCGCCAGCACATCTCCCGCGGGTCCTGCACGCCGCGAACATGGACCGAGCCGTCGCTCATTGCACTCAAAGACGTACGCTTCTGAGTCGGCCCACCGCAAAGCTCAACAGCGGCCGGCTAGCCGCCCTGCTTCGACGACAAAAAGAACTCTGAGGATTTCTCCTCAGAGCCTTAAGGGATTAGCCCGGCAGCGTCCTACTCTCCCACAAGGTTGCCCTTGCAGTACCATCGGCTCCGAAGAGCTTGACTTCCGAGTTCGAGATGGGATCGGGTATGGCCTCTTCGATATTGCCACCGGAAATGTTTGGGCGTCCGCGCCAGCTTTTTGGTGCTGTAATTGCGCTGTCTCACGATTGACCCACCGCCTCAGGTGAGTCGAACCGAGAGTTCGTTGAAGATCAGCATTACTGATCTCGCCCGGACTCTGGATACCAATTACAATGTTTGCCTTAGAGAATAAGTCAAGCCGCACGGTCTATTAGTACCAGTTAGCTCCGCACATCGCTGTGCTTCCACACCTGGCCTATCAACCACGTAGTCTACGTGGGACCTTTAGTGCCTTACGGCAGGGATACCTAGTCTTGAGGCCAGCTTCCCGCTTATATGCTTTCAGCGGTTATCTGTTCCGAACATAGCTACCCGGCTATGCCACTGGCGTGACAACCGGAGCACCAGAGGTTCGTCCACCCAGGTCCTCTCGTACTATGGGTAGCTCCTCTCAAGTATCCTGCGCCCACGGCAGATAGGGACCAAACTGTCTCACGACGTTTTAAACCCAGCTCGCGTACCGCTTTAATTGGCGAACAGCCAAACCCTTGGGACCTGCTCCAGCCCCAGGATGCGATGAGCCGACATCGAGGTGCCAAACCGCGCCGCCGATGTGAACTCTCAGGCGCGATCAGCCTGTTATCCCCAGAGTACCTTTTATCCGATGAGCGATGGCCCTTCCACTTGGTACCACCGGATCACTAACACCTGCTTTCGCAACTGCTCGACTTGTCAGTCTCACAGTAAAGCTCCCTTATGCGTTTGCACTCTCCGGCTGGTTTCCAATCAGCCTGAGGGAACCTTCGCACGCCTCCGTTACAATTTAGGAGGCGACCGCCCCAGTCAAACTGCCCACCAGGCAGTGTCCCTCACCCGGATCACGGGTGCAGGTTAGAATTCCAGATTAATCAGGGTGGTATTTCAACGTTGGCTCAGTCGAACCCGGAAGCCCGACTTCAAAGCCTCCCACCTATCCTACGCAGATCAACCCGAAATTCACTGCCAAGTTGCAGTGAAGGTTCATGGGGTCTTTCCGTCTTGCCGCGGGTAGAGGGCATCTTCACCCCCAATGCAATTTCGCTGAGTCCCTGGTCGAGACAGTGCGGATGTTGTTATGCCATTCGTGCAGGTCGGAACTTACCCGACAAGGAATTTCGCTACCTTAGGACCGTTATAGTTACGGCCGCCGTTTACTGGGGCTTCGGTTCAATGCTTCGGGTTGCCCCTGACATATTCCCTTAACCTTCCAGCACCGGGCAGGCATCAGACCCTATACGTCGTCTTACGACTTCGCAGAGTCCTGTGTTTTTAGTAAACAGTCACAACCGCCATTTCACTGCGACCTCCAACAGCTTTGCAGAGTAAATCTGCTAACCGCCAGAGGCACACCTTCTCCCGAAGTTACGGTGTCAATTTGCCGAGTTCCTTAACCAGGGTTCTCTCACGCGCCTTGGGATTCTCACCCCGCCCACCTGAGTCGGTTTACAGTACGATCACCAAAGAAGCTCTGCGCGCGGCTTTTCTAGGAAGCGTGGGATTACCCAGTGTCCTGGTCTAGGACCAGACCTCATCACCTCTCGGCCTTAAGAGTCGTCGTTTGTCCCTATCGGGTCCTAACAACTCAGCCTACGGGCTTGAACACACACAACCATGCGGTGTGCTGGGCTACCCTTCTCCGTCCCCGCTCGCTTCAACGCTGACCTTGGTGGTGCAGGAATATTAACCTGCTTTCCATCGCCTACGCCTCTCGGCCTCGGCTTAGGTATCGACTAACCCGTGGGAGGATTATCCTTCCCCAGGAAACCTTGGGCTTACGGCGACCGGGTTTCTCACCCGGTTTATCGCTACTCATGCCCGCATAATCACTCGTGAAGGCCGTTAGTGGTCGTCACCGTCCACCGTGTATCTCCTTCACGACGCTCGCCTACCGCGCTCTTACGAGCACCCGTAGCTTCGGTACAGAACTTAGCCCCGTTACATTTTCGGCGCAGGCTCGCTTGACCAGTGAGCTATTACGCTTTCTTTAAAGGATTGCTGCTTCTAAGCAAACCTCCTGGTTGTCTAAGCGTTCCCACATCCTTCTACACTTAGTTCTGATTTAGGGACCTTAGCTGACGGTCTGGGCTCTTTCCCTCTCGGCAACGGAACTTATCTCCCGCTGCCTGACTCCCGGGCAGTTGTCGTCGGCATTCGGAGTTTGGTTGGGTTTGGTAATCTGGTAGGACCCCTAGCCCATCCAGTGCTCTACCTCCGACGCAATTCACCCGAGGCTATACCTCAATATATTTCGGCGAGAACCAGCTATCTCCCCGCTTGATTAGCCTTTCACTCCTACCCACACCTCATCGCCCTTATTTTCAACTAAGGTGCGTTCGGTCCTCCAAGCGGTGTTACCCGCTCTTCAACCTGGACATGGGTAGATCGCAGGGGTTTCGGGTCTACGTTGCGCGACTGTACGCCCTGTTAAGACTTGCTTTCGCTACGGCTCCACCTTGCGGCTTAACCTTGCCACGCATCGTAACTCACGGGCTCATTATGCAAAAGGTACGCGGTCACACATTGCCTTGCGGCCATAGTGCTCCCACTGCTTGTAGGCACACGGTTTCAGGTTCTATTTCACTCCCCTAACCGGGGTTCTTTTCACTTTTCCCTCGCGGTACTTGTTCACTATCGGTCGATGAGTAGTGTTTAGCCTTGGAACATGGTCGTCCCAGATTCCCGCCGGATTGCACGTGTCCTGCGGTACTCGGGTGTTCTTCACGAGAGCTCGAGTTTTCGTATACCGGGCTGTCACCGTCTCTGGCCGGCCATTCCATGCCGTTCTACTAACTCGAACCTTTGTAACTCGTCGGAGGTGTTACTGTTCCTCCCGAAGAATCCCACAACCCCGATTCAGCAACGCCAGTAAGCTTGCACTGAATTGGTTTAGGCTGATCCCCGTTCGCTCGCCACTACTGGGGGAATCGCTATTTGCTTTCTTTTCCTCTAGGTACTTAGATGTTTCAGTTCCCTAGGTTGGCTTCCCGTAGCTATGAATTCACTACGGGATGGCAGGTAGTCCCTGCGCGGGTTGTCCCATTCGGAGATCTCCGGGTCATAGCCTGTTAGCGGCTCACCGGAGCTTTTCGCAGCTGTCCACGTCCTTCATCGCCTCTCATCGCCTGAGCATCCACCGTGCGCCCTTTGTAGCTTGACCTTATCCCTAAGGCACGCATCGAACTGATACCCAGAGTCCGACTGACGAACTCTGAATGACCAGCGCAATTCGCTCGAGGTCGCCGACCACGCCATTGCGTGCATCGAGCGCCTCTCCAAAAATGAACTGATTCAGTTGAATCAGCTCGCTAGCAATTGGACGCTAAAACTAAATTGTCAGAGAACCAGCGAGGCTTTCGCCTCAGTGACGCCGTGGTCACGTTCAACCGAGCCAACGACGGCTCGGAAAAATCTTGATGTTTTTGCCAGACATGGTCGCTTCCGACCGCTCCAAACGAATTGGGGTGGAGCTGATCGGGATCGAACCGACGACCTCAGGCTTGCAAAGCCCGCGCTCTCCCAGCTGAGCTACAGCCCCGTAAAGGGAGATGCTTGCGTGGTTGCGGTAAGCCCGGTCTCCGGTTCTCACCGGACGACTCAAGCGTGGAGGCGGGGCAGGGGCCCTGCCGACCCACACTACAGTGGGCCAGGGCAGAGTTGAACTGCCGACCTCACGCTTATCAGGCGTGCGCTCTAACCACCTGAGCTACTGGCCCGGTTGGCAGAGTATGAGCCCTGCCGACTCACCA
>DATHOI010000491.1:0-16580 GCA_035485095.1 Polyangiaceae bacterium
GTGATCTTGGTAGCCGCCGAGCGCGAGCGAAAGCTATCGAACCTGAAGAGCGACTTCGTCGCCAACGTGTCGCACGAGCTCAAGACGCCGCTCTCGCTGGTCCGAATGTTCGGCGAGCTACTCCAGAGTGGCCGCGTCGAAAATGACGAAAAACGCAGGCAATATCTGCAAATCATCGTCAGCGAGAGCGAGCGCCTGGGAGCATTGATCGAGAATGTGCTCGATTTCGCCAAGGTCGAGCGCGGCAAAGCCGCCTACGAGTTTAGCGAAGGCAAATTGGGTGAGGTCGTGGCGCGTGCCGTGGACGCGTGTCGAGTGCGCGCCGAGCGTGAAGGGGTCACTCTGGAGCTCGACATCGCGGACGATTTCCCGCTCGTGGACTTGGACGAACGAGCGCTCGAAATTGCCGTCATCAATCTCGTGGACAACGCGCTGAAGTACGCGCCCGACGGTAAGCTCGTCAAGGTAGCCGTGCGCGCGCGGGAGGAGATGGTCGAAGTTCGCGTCAGCGATCAGGGCCCCGGCATTCCGTGGGAGGACCGGCGGCGCATTTTCGAACGCTTCGTGCGCGGCAAGACGGCGCTCGGCAAACAAGTGCGCGGCAGCGGCATTGGCCTGGCTCTGGTCAAGCACATCGCCGAAGCCCATGGCGGCGGCGTGCGAGTGGAAGATGCGCAGCCGCACGGCAGCACGTTCGTGTTGACGCTCGCGGCTACTCCGAGACTTCGCCCTCGTCCGTCGCGGACTGCGCTTTGAGCAACTCTTTGTCGCTCATATAGACGGAGCTGGCCTTGCCGGGCGCGGGTGTCGCCGCAGAGCCGCTCGCTTCGGGCTTCGCGCTCGGCTCGTCCAATTCCGCTGGCTCGGCGAGCCCCGGGTCCTCGGTGGCGCCGCTGCCGACGGGAGCCGCAACACCCGCGACCGAGCCAGTGCTGGTCGCGATGCTCGGCAGTGGTGGCGGCAATACGATCGCGTCGAGCAGCGGATTGTACTTGGCGACCACGGCCGTGAATTGCTCACGCTGCTCTTGGCTCAGCACGCGCATGCCGTCGAGATTGAGCGTCTCTGCGTCGAAGAACTTGCCGTCGCGCTCGGCGCTGAAATGCAAATGTGGCCCTGTCGAACGACCCGTCGAGCCGACATAGCCGATCGTCTGCATGCGTTTCACTTTGTCGCCGACCTTGATGCCTTCGACATAGCGCGACAAATGCGCGTAGCCCGTCTCGATCCCGTTCGGATGCATGATCTTGAGCAGATTGCCGGCCGGGCCGCCTGGTCCGACGTAGCTCACCGTGCCCGGCGCCGAGGCTCCGACGGGTGTGCCCATTGGCGCGCCGATGTCCGTGCCCAAGTGCGGCATGATTTTGTGCAAGATCGGATGCATGCGCTTGGGGTTGAAGGGTGAGGTGATCGGCGCGCCCGGAATGGGCTTTCGCCAACCACCCTCGAACGGGGACTTACCACTCGCGTCGTAGTAGCCGCGCAAGGTGGGATCGTCGAAGTAGTAGACGCGCAGAGTCTCTTTCTTCGGATCGGCGTGGCGCACCTCGATGGCTTCGATGCCCGTGTAGCGAGCGAACTCGCCGAGTACGGTCACCTCTTGGCCAATCAGACGGATGGTGTCGCCGCGCTCGAGCTCATCCATCGACATGTGGCCCTGAAGCGCCAGCGCGACGACGTGGCCAAGCCCATTGTCGAAGCCCGCATGTTCAGCGGACGCATCGAAATTGTGTCCGTCGTACACGAGTGCGCCGGACACTTGATTGTGCTCGACTTTCAAGTCGAGCTTGGCCCCCTTGAGCAGTCCATCGTCGCCTTCTCGCGCTTGGTAGACTTCTTCGGGGCCAACCGTGTATTCGAAGGCCTTGAGTCGCGAAGTGCCGCGTTCGATCAATGCCGTGAAGCGGTCCGTTTTGGCGCACTTGTCGAAATCACGCACGCCCTTCATCGCCGTGAGCAGGCGGTAGGCTTCCTTTTCTTCCAGCCCAGCGCCCGTGAGCGCTTTGATGAAAGGATCGGTCCCCACCTTGCCTTCGATGGTGTGCGTCTTCGAGTCGCCTTTCGCGTCGGCAATGCGCCAAGGCCCGGGTACCTTTTGGCGCACGCGCTTGGGTACTGGTGGCGCTTCGACGGCTGGAGCAAGCGCGACGCTCGCTGATTCGACGGGAGTTGGCTTCGGTAGCTCGGCGAGCTTGTGACGATCGATGTTGATCATCAACGCGATGATCGACACGACCGTCGCGACGCCGATCAGCGTTCCGAAGATCGCGATCAACGTGGGTGAGAGTTGATTCGGATGGCGCGCCCCGAGTGGTGCGGAAGGTGCTCGGCCCGTAGGCGCGCCGAGCGCGTCGAGCTCGCCACCCAACGCGTTGCGTTCCTCCACTCGACCAATTTCCTCGAGGCCGCCTCGCACTGGTCCTTCGAGCTCTCCGTCACGCCGCGCGCCCTGAGCGCGGGCGACCAGCCGCTCCCGAACGCTCTGCACGCCATCCCCGCTCGGCCGCTGACGAACCGAGTCCTCCGCCTTAGCGTCGTCGACCGCGCTATCCGACGCCAATTGAAGATCGGGTTCGGGATCTCCGTCGTCGCGTACTGAAGGATCCACGACACGGCCTACGTGGCGTGATCCCCCGGCTCCCGGAGAAGAGGGCACGCGGCGGGGGTAGCAGTGGATCCGCAGCGCAGCAAGGGAGACGCGCGGCGAGACGCGAGAATCCATTGGAATTTCAGGTACTTAAAAATTGCGTCTGGGACTGGATGAGGTTCCGAGCCCAACGCGGGCTGATTTCCGGCTTGCGCCACGAGCACGAGGGCTTTCGCGCGTAACGTCTTTGAAAGACACTCTCTGCCATCATGGACGACCACCTCAAGCAGCTGCTCCTGCTCGGACGCGAGCACTACCAGAAGCGCGAGTTCGACAAGGCCGAGTACTTGCTGAAGCAAGTCGTCCAACAGACCGACCGCTTCGCGGACGTGTTCGACATGTTGGGCGTGATCGCCCACGCGCAAGGCGACTTCGCGCAGGCGGAGCAGTACTTCGAGAAGGCCGTCAGCCTCAACCCGAACTACACCGAAGCACAGCTCAACTTGATGGTCACCTACAACGATCTGGGCAAATACGATTCGGCGCGCGAGATCTACGCGCGCATCCGCGGTCGCGCTTCGGGTGGCGCCGGCCAGGCCGACCCATTCGCGATGGGTCGCATCGCCAACATGCACGCCGAGATCAGTCAGGCTTACCAAGACGCCGGCCTGTCTGCGGAGGCAGTGCTCGAGCTGGAACGCGCGGTCGCGCTTTGCCCGACGTTTGCCGATTTGCGCACCCGCTTGGCGACGCTGTATCGCGATTTGGGCCACAAGGAGCGCGCGCGAGAGCAACTCGAGATCGCCAAGCAGCACAATCCGAACTACGTCCAAGCGCGGGTGCTGCTCGGCGTGGCGATGCTCTCCGCGGGTGAATACGCGCCGGCGATCGGCGAATTCGAGGCGGTTTTGGCTCGTGATAGCGAGCACAAGAGCGCGCAGATGTATCTCAAGATTGCTCACTCTCAGCGCGGCAAGTCCGAGTTTCCGCCGGCTTGAGCGGGTCCGCGGTGTTTCGGACTCTGACCTGGCGACGCGCAGCGCGGCGACGCTGCTCATTTGGTTGCTCCTCCAGCGCGCAAATCGAACGCTCTCCGAGCGGAACCGAGAAGCTGTTGCTCAGTGCGGAATCTGCGAGAGCACCATGAACCAGCCGGGCACCGTGCGCCGCGCCCTGACTGGCATTTGGCGGCGCTTACGCGGAGGACGCCAATCGCCCGAGCGCGTCGCGCTGGCCGTGGCGCTGGGCCTATTCATCGGTGTTTTGCCGCTGTATGGCCTGCATTTTTTCCTGTGCCTGCTGATCTGCTTGCCGCTCGGTTTGGACTTCGTGGCTTGCTACTTGGTCGCAAATATCTCAAATCCGTTCGTTGCGCCTTTTTTGATCACGCTCGAGGTCGAAGTCGGAGCGCTCGTCACGACGGGGCAACCTGCAGCGTTCACGCTGGCGCGCGCGAAGCAGACTGGGATTTTGGGGTTTGTTTGGCAAGCAGGAGTCGGCAGCGTATTGGTCGGGTTTGCTCTGGCTGCGATCGGCGGAGGCGTGGCTTATCTCGTTGCGCGCAGTCGGCAGCGCGCCGATCGCCAATCGGACGCCACGCTCGGCAGCTCAGCGGACGAACAACTCGAGTTGGGCATGCTGCGCACCATCGAGCGCTACCGTCGTGCGCCGATCGCCGATCGCTTTTACGTTGCCGGCAAGTTGCGCTCGGATCCCGTGACTCGCCTGCTCGTCGCCTTACCGGGTGAATTTGGACGCGTGCTCGACGCGGGCGCGGGCCGCGGTCAATTTGGCCTGCTGCTGCTCGAGCTCGGCCGTGCCCAGGAGCTCAGCGCGTTCGACGCCGATCACCGGAAAATGGCGCTCCTTCGTGACGCTGCCGGGGATCGCGCACGCATCGAGAGCCGAGATTTGCTGGACCTTCCGCGGACTGAGGTGGATACCGTCTTGCTGATCGACGTGCTCCATTACCTGCCGCACGGCGAGCAGAATGAGCTGCTTCGACGGATCGCGACGCGCGTTCCTCACGGCCGAATCCTGATCCGGGAGCTCGACGCCGTGCCCGGAGCGCGCAGCGCGCTGACACGGCTCGCTGAGTGGCTCGCCAAGGTGAGCGGCTACAATCGCGGTCGCGCGTCACGGCACTACCGTCCGGCGGGGGAGCTCGTGAGCGAGCTCTCGGAGCATGGGTTTTCATGCCAAGTGCTCGGCGCGTCCGAGGGCACACCGTTCGGCAACGTGTTGATCGTCGCCACGCGCGCGTGAGCCTCACGCAGGCGAAGCTTCCGCGGCGACGGAGCGGTCGCGAACCAGCTCCGCGCTCAAGTCCGCGGCGCTGACCGTCGCCAGAGGACTCTCCGAGTGGCCGAAGACCTGCGCCAAGATCGGCAATGCACGCTCCGCCGCGCTCTTCACCGGCACGCGCTCACCGGTCAACGACGCCACGGAAGCGACGCCGAATTCACTGATGCCGCACGGCACGATCAGGCGAAATAACGTCAAATCCGTACTCAAATTGAAGGCGAAGCCGTGCATCGTCACCCAGCGCGAGATGCGCACGCCTATCGCGCCCAGCTTGACCGGGGTTCGCGCGCGCTCCACGCCGGCCCACACTTCGGGCGCTGCCTGATCTGCCCACAAACCGATGTACTTCTCGATCACGCCGCTTTGGATGCCATAGCTCGCTGCGAGCTCCATCATCACGCGGTTCAAGTCCTTCACGTAGCGCCGCACGTCTTGGCGGTCGTGCAGATCGAAAATCGGGTAGCACACGAGCTGACCCGGCGCGTGCAGCGTGATGTCGCCTCCACGCCCCGTGGAAACGAGCGCGATCCCCGCCTCGGCGAGGGACGCTTCCGACGTCAAGAGATGGTCGGCCGTCGCCCCGCGCCCGAGCGTGATCGTCGGTTCATGTTCGACGAACAGCACCGTGTCGGCAATGTGACCGGCTTTGCGCGCCTCATGCAGCTGATGTTGAAGATCGTGCACCGGCGCAAACGCGGCGCGACCAAGCCAGAGCGCGCGCAGCGGTCGAGGGTCGCTCATTCCGGAATCGTAGCGCCAGAATCGACGAGCTCGCTCCTGAGACCATCGATTTGCTCCGTGAACACATTGGCGATGTCCGGGTCGAACTGCGAGCCCGAACAGCGCAAAATCTCGTTCACCGTGACTTCATGCGGCAGCGCGCGGCGATACGCGCGATCACTGGTCATGGCGTCGTAAGTATCGGCGACGGCGATGATCCGAGCGATCAGCGGGATGTCATTGCCCGCGAGCCCGAGCGGGTAACCGCGGCCGTCCCAGCGCTCGTGGTGCAAGTGCACGCCGGGAATCACGGGCTGCAAGAACTTGATCGGATCCAGGATCTCGCGTCCGTAGATCGGGTGACGCTTGAATATCTCGTACTCGGGGGCGGTGAGCTTGCCCGTTTTATTCAAGTTCATCACGCAGCCCACCTTGCCGATGTCGTGCATCAGCGCGGAGTGGCGCACGATCTCGATCTGCGCTTCATCCAAACCCAGCCACCGCGCTAGGTTCACGGCGTAGCGCGCGACGCGCTCCGAGTGACCGGACGTGTAGCGGTCCATCTTGTCGATGGTGCGCGCTAGACTCTGAATCGTCTGTTGAAACGTGGCTTGGAGATCCTCGTACAGGCGCGCGTTCTCGATGGCAGCAGCCGCGCGCGACGCGATGATACTGAGCAACTTGCGCTGCCCTTCGTCGAAGCGCTTGCTCGCCGTCAGCGAGACGACGGCGATCCAACCGAGCAGGCGTTCCCGCATTTTGAGCGGGATGATGGTGATGCTCTGCACTTGGCGGGACGGCAATGACCTAAACAGCTCGCGTGCGCGAGCGCCGTGCTCGACCAAGAAACTCTCGCGCTTCAGACGCTCGGTGATCGCTCGAGCGTCGAGCTCGCCGACCTCTTCGCCCTCTGGGAAAGCGGCGGCTTGGCTGACGTTGCGGGGGAAAAATGCGCCCTCGCCGTTGTCGAGCCAAGTCATGACCAAGTCGGCGCGGATCTCGTTCAAGCCGCTGTCGGCGACGGTCGCGATGACTTCGTCGAGCGAGAGGCTCGCGGTGATCGCTTCGCTCACCTTGTACAAGGAGAGTGCTTCGCGCAGGCGCAGGTTCTCGGCAGACAGACGGCGCTTCTCCAAGCCGCGCTGCACGATATGCACGATCTCCTCCACCTTGAAGGGTTTCAAGATGTAGTCGTAGGCGCCGCGCTTCATCGCATCGATCGCTGTCTCGACCGTACCGAAGCCCGTCATGATCACGGTCAGCGTGTCTGGGTGCGTGCGCGCGACCTCTTTCAACAGATCGAGCCCGCCCATTTTGGGCATTTTCAGGTCACTGATGACCATGTCGTAGCGTGCGCGCTCGAGCTCGTTCGTGGCACTCACGCCGTCCTCGGCAGTGCGCACGATGTAGCCCTCCATACCGAGGAAATCGGCGATGATGTCGCGAATGAATTTCTCGTCGTCGACGACGAGCACGCGCGGTCGATCCTCCGGATAGCCGGAGTCGGATATAGAGCGGGTGCTCTCCGGAATGTTGGCTGCCTGGCTCACAAGTGATCTAGCTGTAGCAGAAGACCCACGACATCGCGCACTTACCACGAGGTCAGCCGGGCGCTCGGCCCGAGCTGCGAAAATCGAGCGTTGGCGGTTTTTTCTGCGCCAGAGTGCCCGTTCTGAATGCGGTCAACCGCGCTGACCCAGTAGCCCCCCGAGCGAGCGCCGCCTCGGCTCCGGATCGTGGCTCTTCAGGTAGCCCAGATTCAGCCAGTTTATCAGGGCGTGGGCGGCGATCGGGCCGGCTAGCGATCCCGTGAGCGCATACATGGCGCCGAAGGCCATGCCCATGATGGTGGCCCAGCTCACCCAAGCCCAACGACTCGGGCCGCGCAACTGCGAGTGCACGATGCCGAAGAACAGCGCTTGCAGCCAAAACCCGAGCCACGGCTGGAGCAAGCCTCGGAACCACAGCTCTTCACCGAAGGCGCTAAATAGTGCCACGGCCGCGATGCCGGACGCGCTCAGATCGCGCGCTACCGGTCGCAGCTCGCGATGCAGGTTCCTCGCCCAAGCGTAACGTGTCACGAAAACGCGCGTGCTCAGCGCGACGAGCCCCCCGAAGGCCAGGCCGATCGTGGCGCTGTACATGTGACTCGCCAGGCTCGGCAGCACCAACCAAGGCTCGGGGTAAACGAACGGCGAGCTCCCGCGCCAAAGCACGGCGAGCGTCACCGCGCTCGCGCTGGCGGCGAGGTAGGCGATCGCGACTCTGCCCCAGCGAAGCATGACTTTCGGGAATATGGCACGTGGCGCGCCTGATCGCACCTTCAGCAGTGGGCGTCGGGCGTCCTCGCTGTGGCTCGAAACGACGTCGGAACACGGCAATCGAGAGCTCGGACCGGCGAAGCCCGCCAAAACATTGGTGATCGCTGGGCGGGAGTTGTTAGAGTCGCCGCGGCGTGGTGGAGAAGGTGGAGAAGAGCGAGTCGCCAGAAATTCTGGAGCGGTTTTCCTCGGGCTTGAGCCTGGTGGACATCATTGCTCGTCAGATCTTGCGCACGCTCGGTAGCGCTGCGGAGCTCGACGAGTTGCTGAGCTTTGGTCGTGAAGGGTTGTGGGACGCGGCGCGACGCTTCGATCCTTCGCGCGGAGTGCCATTCCGCGGCTACGCGAATTTCCGCGTGCGCGGCGCGATCATCGACGGTGTTCGTTCGTCCGCACGCTTGTCGCGGCGCACGCACGAGCGCTTGAACGGACTACAGGCCGCGGCCCGCGTGAGCGAGGGCGCGCAGGAGGATGTCGCGGCGGCCCGCCCGCCCGGCGCGGGCGTCGCGGAAGCCGAGCAAGCTTTGGGTGACCACTTGGCCGCGATGGCGACCGCCATGGCGGCTGGCTTGATCGCGCCTACTGCCCACGGGGACGACGGCGAGCGCACGCTCGTGGAGACGAGCGAGAATCCGGAGCAAGCCTACGGTTCGGCACAGCTCCTCGTGGCCATACGTGGCGCGATTGCCGAACTGCCCCATGAAGAAGCGGAGCTCGTGCGTCGCCATTACTTGGAAGGGGCACGCTTCGACCACGTGGCGGACGAGCTCGGGCTCAGCAAATCTTGGGCGAGCCGCCTGCATACGCGCGCATTGACCCGCCTCGCCAAGCGGCTGCGCGGCGTCTCCGACTAACGAGTGCTGGGGCGGCACC
Source organism: Polyangiaceae bacterium (assembly GCA_035485095.1). Classification (GTDB taxonomy): domain Bacteria; phylum Myxococcota_A; class Polyangia; order Polyangiales; family Polyangiaceae; genus PMG-095. The sequence continues at coordinate 8,806 of DATHOI010000491.1, forward strand.
AATCTCGCAACTCGCGGGCCCTGCGCGCCGAACGGGGATTCGGACATGGTCATCTCTGGCGTGCGCCCTGAACAACCGAGCGTCGAACCCACGCCGAGCGCCCCCGCGCTGCGCTCTCTCTCCGAGCTGGCGCCCGAGCTGGCGCCCGAGCTCGAGAGCCCGTTCTCGCGCGCCTTGCGCGGTTTGGGTCGGGAAATCGACGTGGGCGAGCGCCAGGTTGCCGGCGCGTCGCAGTTGCGAAGTTACGACACGGGTACCTTGATCGCCTTGCAAGCGGGCATCTATCGTTACACTGAGGCGGTCGATTTGGCGTCGAAAATCGTGGATCGCGCCTCGACGGCCATTCACACGGTGCTCTCGGGCGGCGGTCACTGAGGGCACCGGGCGGGCGGCTCGCTCCCGGGCCCCGTGTTACGCTCGCTTTGGATGTCCGAGCGCGTGCTGATCGCCATGAGTGGCGGTGTCGATTCGTCGGTGGCTGCGGCGCGCTTGTGCGCGCAGGGCTTCGACGTGGTGGGCGTCACGCTGCACCTCTGGGACTACCCGGACGACGGCTCGGTCAAGAGCCGCTGCTGTGCGCCCGAGGACGTGCACGACGCCCGGCGCGTGGCCGACATGCTCGGCATTCCGCACTACGCCTTCGACCGCCGCGAGCTCTTTCAACGAGAGGTCGTGGCTCCGTTCGTCGAGTCGTACCTCGACGGTGAGACTCCGAGCCCGTGCGTGCGCTGCAATCGCGGCGTGAAGATCAAAGAGCTCTTTCATCTCGCCGACAAGCTGGGCGCCGAGTGTGTGGCGACCGGGCATTATGCGCGCGTGTTGCAGAATGGCCCGACTTACGAGCTCCATCGCGGCCGGGATCACGGCAAGGACCAAAGTTACTTTCTGCACATGCTGAACCAGGCCGCGCTCTCGCGTCTGCGTTTTCCGCTCGGGGACAGCGACAAGCCCGAGATTCGAGAAGAGGCGCTCCGCCTCGGCCTGCCCGGCGCGCAAAAAGGCGAAAGTCAGGAGCTGTGCTTCGTGCCCACTGGTCGCTACGACAGTTTCGTCGCCGAGCGCGCGGACGGCCGCCTACGGCCCGGGCCGATCCTCGACGAGCAGGGCCAAAAAATCGGCGAGCACCAGGGCGTCTTCCGATTCACCCTGGGGCAGCGGAAGAACCTGGGCGTCGCGCTCGGGCAGCGCGCGTACGTGGTCGGCGTCGACGCTGAAAAGGCCACCGTCACGCTCGGTTCAGCCGATTCCTTGTATTCGAGCAGTGCGGAGTTGGTCGAAGTGGCTCTAGCTGCCGATCTGAGCTTACCGCTGCGCTGTGCCGTCCAGGTTCGTTATCGCGGCACCCCAGCACCGGCCGAGGTGCGGCGCGTGGGGCAGGCGGTGCACGTGTTCTTCGATCAACCGCAACGCGCGGTGGTACCGGGCCAATTTGCGGTGTTTTACGACGCTGAGCGGGTTCTGGGTGGCGGCATGATTCGGTCGGCGCTGCGCGCTCAACGCGCGGAGCCGCCGCCGAGCTCAGTCGAGGGCTTCGCATGACGGGCGCCCTCGGCCGCCTCGTCGCCTGCTTGGTCGCGCTCGCGCCGCTCGGTTGCACCGTGGGGCAGGGCACGGGTGACGTCACGAGCCAACATTTATACGTCAACGACTGTTGGAACGGCCCCTTCGACCTCAAGCCGGACTTTTTCGGGGCCAATCCAGACAACGGCGTGTCCTTGATGATCCGCGTCCAGCGCGGTGACAACATCGAAGACGTGTCCGACGGTCTCGATGTGTTGGTCAACGACCTGCAAGACGTGCGGAGCCAATTGAAGATGCCGATTCCGGTGGGCCTGCCGCCGGGGGTGTCTCCGCCCGGTGTGCCGATCACGTTCAATCCGGATCCGCCGAAGGTGAGCCTCGCGCTGTACCTTCACAACTCTTGCCACCAGCAAGACGGCACCATCTATTCGATTTCCGGCACGATCACCTTCAACTCCCTGTTCAGCGGTGATTTGAACGAAGGCTCGTCGGAGAATCGACTGACTGATGCCACTTTCACGGACGTTTCTTTTGCCGACCCGCGTGAGCTCGCGGCAACGTCCGACGCCAATGCGCAGGCCGCGCTGACCAGCCTAGTTAGCGGCAATTTCAATTTCTTCTTCCAACGCGGGCAGCCGTCTCAGCCCTTCGAGTGAGCGCGCGTGCGGACGTTGATCGATCCGAAGCTGCGCGACGAGGCGAAACAGTTCGCGCTGCGCTTCACTTGTGAGGACTGCGTGCACTTCGTCGCCGAGCGGGGCGCGTGTGCGAATGGCTATCCCACCCGCGCGCACCTCGGCGTGGATCTGCAGACCGAGGAGAGCTTGGAGTTCTGTAAGGAATTCGAGCTCGTGTGACGGGCTTGGCGACCCCGAACTGGCGCGGCTTCGTCGGGGGCCAACCCCGATGACACGCTCACACCCGCCGACGCTATTGACGCTCGCGAGCCGCACACTGCGCGAGGAATGCGGGGTTTCGCCTGGGGTGAGGCTGCTGCTCGCGCTTTCCGGGGGTGGGGATTCGATGGCCCTGCTTCACGTGCTGGCGGTGCTCGGCAAGAAGCAGGGCTTTTCATTGAGCGCCCACGGCGTCGACCATGGGTTGCGGCCAGAAGCGGGCGCGGAGCTCGATCACGCGGAGGCGCGCTGCGCCGAGCTCGGTGTGGCGTTTTCCCGCACTGTGCTCAAGGTCGCGAGCGGTGGCAATTTACAGGCTCGCGCGCGAGAAGCACGCCGCGAGGCGCTGTGCGCCGCAGCGCAAGCCAACCGCGCGGAGCTGATTGCGACCGCCCACCACGCCGACGATCGCGCGGAAACAGTGCTCATTCGCTTGCTTCGAGGTGCTGGCCCGCGTGGGCTTGCGGTCTTGCCACCCAGAAGCGGGATCTGGATTCGCCCGCTGTGTCGCGCGCGCAAATCCGACGTGCTCTTGCACTTGGAGCGGCATGCGCTGACGTTCGCGGACGACCCATCTAACGCGAATCGTCGCTTTTTGCGGACGCGGGTGCGCTTCGAGCTGATGCCGCTGCTGGAGCAGCTCTCGCCCCAGATTGCCGGGCACTTGTGCGCGCTGGCTGACGCACTCGAGTCGCATGAGGAGCCGCCCGGACAGACCGTGCTCGACGAGCGCGGCGTTGCGCTCGCCCTCGGTCGTGCGCAACGTAAACTGGTCGGTCGAGCCCTCGCTCTCGGACAGCGTTCTGCGCGCGTGAGCTTGACCGGTGGGCGCGAGCTCTGTCTCGACCCAGTGACGCTACTGCCGCTGTTGGCGGCCGCACGCCCGCGAAAACGCTGAATCCGCGGTCGTCATCGACTCGAGCGCACGCGCGTTCGAGGGCGTTGTTACGCCACACCCTCCCCCGAATCCGGGCTGCACCGGGCCCGTTGTCGTGTGCCTCAATGTTTCCGGTTTTTTCCGGCTCGGGGGGTTGCCTGCTCACGCCGCGCTATTCAAAGGTTTGTTGGGGACTTACGAAGTCGCTGAATTGGCCCAACAAAACATTGTGCAGCGTCCGGCTACTCTAGAATCGACGTTTGGCCGTTCGGATGGCATGCTCACGAAAGTCTTAGGCACGAGTCTCCGAGGTTCAGAGTGAAACAACCGCACAAGACCCTGTTGCTTTGGGTCGTCCTGATCGTTGCGTTTCTTGCGATTTGGCAATTCCTAAATCCCGAGAATCCGCCGCGCCCGGACATGGCCTACAGCGAATTCGTGACGCTCGCAAAAGCGCCGCACGACCAGAAGCACATCGAAGAAGTCGAGATCAAGGATCGTGAATACACGTTCCAGATCAAAGACCCGAATTCGAAGGGTGCTCCGCAACGTGGGCGTGCCGTCGGGCCAGCCGAAGACAACAACCAAGACCTGCTCGCGCACGGCGTGAAGATCACCTACCAGAAGGACGAGGGCAGCCCGTTCCTGACACCGGTGCTCACGATCGTCCTGCCGATGGTGTTCGTGATCGTGATGTTCTACCTGTTCATGCGCCAACTGCAGGCGGGTGGTGGGAAGGCGATGAGCTTCGGCAAGAGCCGCGCGCGCTTGCTCAGCGAATCGCAGAACAAGATCACGTTCAGTGACGTTGCGGGCATCGACGAGGCCAAGGACGAGGTCGAGGAGATCATCGCCTTCCTCAAGGACCCGAAGAAGTTCCAGCGGCTCGGCGGGCGTATCCCGAAGGGCGTGCTGATGATGGGTCCGCCCGGCACTGGCAAGACATTGCTCGCGCGCGCCATTGCTGGCGAGGCCGGCGTGCCGTTCTTCAGTATCTCGGGCTCGGACTTCGTGGAGATGTTCGTGGGCGTCGGCGCGAGCCGCGTTCGCGACTTGTTCGAGCAGGGTAAGAAGCACGCGCCCTGCATCATCTTCATCGACGAGATCGACGCGGTCGGTCGTCATCGCGGCGCCGGCCTGGGCGGCGGCCATGACGAGCGTGAGCAGACTTTGAACCAACTGCTCGTCGAGATGGACGGCTTCGAGTCGAACGAGGGCGTGATCATCATCGCCGCGACCAATCGTCCGGACGTGCTCGATCCGGCTATTCTGCGCCCCGGTCGCTTCGATCGCCGCATCACCGTGCCGCGCCCGGACGTGCGCGGTCGCGAGGGCATTCTCGGCGTACACACCAAGAAGGTGCCGCTCTCGAGTGACGTGCAGCTCGGTATCATCGCCGCGGGCACGCCGGGCTTCGTTGGTGCGGATCTCGAGAACCTGGTCAATGAAGCCGCGCTCTTGGCGGCTCGTCAGGACAAGGATGCCGTCACGATGGAGGACTTCGAGCTCGCCAAGGACAAGGTCCTGATGGGCACGGAGCGCCGCTCCATGGTCATGAGCAATGAGGAGCGCCGCACGGCGGCTTGGCATGAGTCGGGCCACACCATCGTGGGCAAGCTCGTGGCGGGCAATGACGCCGTGCACAAGGTGTCCATCATCCCGCGTGGCGCAGCGCTCGGCGTCACCATGTTCCTGCCGGTCGAGGACCGGCACTTGATGACCAAGAGCCAAACCCTCGCGCGCATCGCGATGGCCCTCGGCGGCCGCGTCGCGGAAGAGGTCGTGTTCGGCGAGATCACGACGGGCGCTCAAGACGACATCAAGCGGGCCACGCGGCTGGCGCGTGCAATGGTCTGCGAGCTGGGTATGACCAAGAAGCTTGGTCCGGTCGCCTACGGCGAGAACGAGGAGAACGTGTTCCTCGGCCGTGAGATGACCTCGCGCCGCGAGGACTACTCGGAGGACACCGCGCGCGAAATCGACGAGGAAGTCCGCGCGATCGTCGAGCAACAGTACGCCGTGGCCAAGCAGGTCGTGGTCGAGAATCGCGAGAAGCTCGACCGACTGGCGCAATCACTGCTCGAGCGCGAAACGCTCGACTCGGAAGAGATCTCTGCCGCCTTGGACGGCCGCGACTTGCCGAGCCGTCAGCGTGTCGTGATCCCGACCTGGTCGGACAAGCGCAAAGAGAAGGCCGAGAAGCGTCGCCCCGCGAGCATCTTCGGCGCGCCAAAGCCCGCTGGGACGTAACCAATCCGGTGTCGGGTGCAAAGAAGCCGCGAGCCCTCAGGTCTCGCGGCTTCTTCGTTTTTGTGGGAAGGCGAGCGCACTGGCGCATGCGGGCTTCGCGAGGCGACCCAAAATTTTCGGTGAGCTAGGCGTTGAGCAACGCGCGTGCGCGGTCGAGGAGCACAGCGGATTGGTTTTTCTCGGGATCTTCGAGCACTTCTTCGAGCAGGGCCTTGAGCACGCGACCGATGTCGGGGCCGGGTTTGACGCCGAGCTCTTTCATCAGTGTACCGCCATTGATGGCCAGATCGCGGATGCTGAAAGCGGCGCCCTGCGCGATGACTTTCGCGACGTGGGCTTTGAGCTGCGCGATGTTTTCCAGATCTGCGGAGGCGTCTTTGCCTTTGGCCGTCACGTCGGCTTCGGTCAGCGCATAGAGATCTTCGACGAGCTCGGGGGACACGCGGCGCACCCAGCGGCGCACGGCGGAGTCAGTCCAAGTGGCGTCGTAGCAAATCAGGTGATGACGAACGAGCGCCACGATGCGCGAGCGTTCTTCATTCGAGAAGCGCAGCCGCTCCAGCATCGGGCCGGCCATTTCAGCACCGATGCGCTCGTGCTCGTAGAACGTGTAGTCGTTGGTTTTGTCGCTGAAGGCGCGCGAGCGCGGTTTGCCTACGTCGTGCAACAAGCCGGCCATGCGCAGTACCGGGTGAGCTGGGCAATTGTCGAGGCAGTGCATGGCATGGCCCCAGACATCGAACGCGTGATAGTGGTTTTGCTCGCAGCCGACGGATTCCAGCAGTTCCGGCGCGCTGATCGCGAGCAGGCCATGGTTTTTCATGACCTCGAAGGCACGGCTCGGTTTTTTCGCCTGGCTGGCTTTGAGCCATTCGTCGCGAATGCGTTCGGCGCTGACCTTGCGGTAGCTGTCGAGTGACGGAATTATCGCGCGCTCGGTCTCGGGGTCGAGCTCGACGTTGAGCGTGGCCACGAAACGCGCGGCGCGCAGTACGCGCAAGCCGTCCTCCGCGAAGCGGACCGCCGGATCGCCGACGGCGCGCAGCACCCGCGCGCGCAAATCGCGCATGCCGTCGAACGGGTCGATCAGTACGTCTGCTAGCGGATCGTAGGCGATGGCGTTGATCGTGAAATCACGACGCGCCAGATCGTCCTTGATGTCGTCCACGAAATACACCGCGTCCGGGCGGCGACCGTCGGTGTACGTCGTTTCGCCGCGTAGCGTAGTGACCTCATAGCTCGATTTCTTCATCAGCACGGTCACGGTGCCGTGCTGAATCCCGGTTGGGATCACGCGCCGAAAGAGTTTTTGCACTTGCTCCGGTCGCGCGGACGTCGCGATGTCCCAATCACCGCGGATGTCGGCGCTCGACTTGTGATCGAGCTCGGACAACAGCTCGTCACGCACGCAGCCGCCGACGATCCAGGAACGAAAGCCGCCCTCGGCGAGGCGCGAGCACAGCTCTCGCACTTCATTCGGAACGCACGCCTTCAAACGCGTCGTGTCGGACACGCGCTCGGGTTTAGCAAGATTCCGAGCACGGCGCGAAGCGTGGCGAAACCTGTCGGAATTGGGCTGACTTTGGCCTTCAATCACCGGCACGGCGAGCACGGACGTGCCAGCCTGGGCGGGACTTCAGGATCCAACCGGTGTCGGCCGCCCCGTTTCGTTTCACATCTGAAGTTTAAACTTAAACAATCAGAACTTCGCGTCGCAGCGACTTATGAAGCCGCGCTCCAGACGATTCGCGGCTGGACTTCAAATCCGGCCAGTCCCCAAAACTAGCCTAATTGCCCCAGGGATTGACGATTTCGCTGCCACCGATGGACGCCTTTGGCTTCTTCGGCGCGCCGCTCGTGGGCTCGGGTTTGGCTTTGGGATTCGCGCGTACCGGAGCTGCGCCGCGCGCGAGCTTTTCGAGCTTCACGACGGCGCGCGTCTTCGAGCCGTCGAGCGTGATTTTGTCGGGCTTGAAGCCGTCACGCTGGATCTCGAGCTCGACCGTTTTGCCTTCGTCGACCGAAATGGCGACCGGGCTTTGGCCGAGATCGGCGCCGTCGCGGAAGATGTGTGCGTCGATTGGTTCGGTCGCGAGTACGACTTGTTTGCTCACTACGACGTCCGTGCCGTCCGCGCTGGCGGAGGGCGCGACGGGCGCGGCGGGCTCGGCAGACTTCGGTGCTGCTGCGGGCTCCGGCGTGGCGACGGCCGAGGGCGCCGTTGGCGTGGC
>DATHOI010000492.1:0-4642 GCA_035485095.1 Polyangiaceae bacterium
AAGCGCGTGACCTCGCGTTGGTTCTACGCCGTGTTCTCCAAGCTCACCGGAGTGTCGATGGCGCCGGGCAATTCGGATTTCCGCCTGCTCGACGCGAGCGCCGTCAAAGCGCTCATCGGCATGAACGATGTCGATTTGTTCATTCGCGGCTCAGTCACCTGGCTCGGGTTTCGCACGATCACGCTGCCGTATCGCGCCAACAAACGCTTCAGCGGGACCACGAAGTATAGCCTGCGTAAGATGCTGCGCTTTGCCTCCGGCGCGATCTTGTCGTTTTCGCTCGCGCCGCTGCGCGTCGGGATCTGGATCGGGTTTTTGACGAGCGGCCTCGCCTTACTCGAGCTCGCCTATATTTTACTGCAGTACTCTCGGGGCAAAACCGTGACCGGTTGGGCCTCGCTGATGGCGTTCATGGCGCTGATGTTCGGGATCCTGTTCGTGTTGCTGGGCGTGATCGGCACGTATCTCGGCAAGATCTTCGAAGTGCTCAAGAATCGGCCGAAGTTCTTGATCGGCGAGCGCGCGGGCGACGGGAGCGCGTCGTAGCGGGCGAGTGACTAGCGGCTAGCGTGCGCTTCGGTCTTCGTCACCAAAGCCGAGCTGTTTGGCCTTCTCAGCCACGGTGCGTCGCCGCTCTTTTTGCTGCAGCTCTTCGAGTAAACGCCGATTGACGCTCAGCAAGTCTGCGATGATCGCCAACAGGAAAATCAAGAACCCGACGATCAGCAGCACCGCCGCGAGGATCAGCGATTGCACGTGGCCGCTGCCGTTGCCGGAGAAATAGAATACCAAAAAGCGCCCGGCGATGACCGTGCCGACGAGCAGCGGCAACACACTCACGGTCAGGAAAAACCGGAGCGGCTTGTACACGATGAAGATGCGGCACATCGTGACGATCGAGCGCCGCACGTAGCTCGGAATGCTGCGTACTAGGCGTGACGGGCGCAGATCCCCGTTCACGCGGATGGGTACCGAGACCACGGTCAAGTTCTTTTGCCCGGCCTGGATGATCGTCTCGAGCGTGTACGTGTAGGCGTTGAAGACGTTCAGCGTGAAGGCAACCTCACGCGAAATAGCGCGAAACCCGCTGGGTGCATCGGTCACGTCCGTGCCGCTGACGATGCGCACGACCGACGAGCCCAAGCGCTGCAGCGCTTTTTTTATCGGCGAGAAGTGCTCGATGTTCTCGATCGGCCGAGCGCCGATCACGAAATCTGCCCGCCCCTCGAGAATCGGACGCACGAGCTTCTCGATGTCGGCGCCGTTGTATTGGTTGTCAGCGTCGGTGTTGACGATGATGTCGGCGCCGCGCTCCAAGCAGGACTCGAGGCCGAGCATGAAAGCCCGAGCCAGGCCCTGATTCTTTCGGAAGCCGACTACGTGGTGTACGCCGTTTTGGCGCGCGACAAGCACGGTCTCGTCTTTGCTGCCATCGTCGACGATCAGGACTTCGATCGTGTCGATACCCGGGATGCTCTTCGGCAGATCGGCCAATGCGATGGCCAAGGTCTGCGCCTCGTTGAGGCAGGGAATTTGAATGATCAGCTTCATGGCAGTCAGGTCGTGGCCCAAGCGACCCGTTTCATCGCATCGCGCGGGGGCACGCTAGCACGAGTCACAACGAGTACTGGACCGAGAACACGTCCCAGCCTTCGCGCCGTAACCTTTGGGCCAGCGTGCGGGCGTCGCGCTGCCCGCCCACCTTATAGATGCGTGTCTCGCGGTCGGGCCCGTCCAAGACTGCGCGTGGCTCGGCGCGCAGCACGGGGCTTTTCGCCGTCGCCCAGATCTCGAATTCCGAGTAGTCGATCAGGTATTCGCTCTCGATGATGGCTTTTTTGGCGCCGCTCGAGCTGGCAAATGCGCGGGCGCGTTGGTGCAGCGCGCTCGTCGAAAATTCGACGCCGTGTGTCGCGGTCAGCACGTTCACGCAGGGCGTGACGGAGTTGGGACCGCTCGTGTCGAACAGAGCAAGGCCGCTCAAGAGACCCGCCAAGAGCCAAGCCCGGCGGGGCCTGTGTTGGGCGAGCTGAAACACGAAGCTTGCCGCGAGCAGCACCAACGGCGCGAAAGCCGGCAAGTTGTGGCGCGCGGAGTTCCCCGGTTTGAGCCCCCAAAACAGGAGCGGAGCAAGCCCCCAAACAGCCAGCGCGAGCGTCGTCCGCGCGCTCTCCCGCCCGGCGACGACGCCGTGTGCGAGCGCGATCAGAATCAACGCGAACAGCAGGGTGCCCGAGGCATGCGTGATCGGCGCGTTGTTTTTGGGATCGATCAATAGCGACCACTGAAACGGGAAGCGTGTGCTCCAGTCGTGCAGAAAGCCACTCAGTGTATTGACGCTGTCGGGATTGACGACGGTTACGGGCGCCGCGAGGTGCTTGGCATAGAGCAGCGCGAATACCGAGCCGATGACCACGACCGCGCCGGCGCACGCCAGTAAGGCTGGCCGTACGCGGCGCTCCAGCAAGAGCACCGTGAGCAGCGCGCCACCACACAGGGCCATGTCGGCTTTCAGCGCGATGGCGATGCACGTCAAGACCAGCGAAAGCGACAGATACGCGGCAAATGGCTCGCTGCTCAACTTGGGCTCGTCCGTTGCGCGCGCGAAGGCGAGCACGGCGAACACCCAAAAGGTGAGCGACGGTAGCGTGGGCATGCCGTACACACTGCCCAGCCAGAAACAGGGCGTGAGCACGTACAGCACCGTGGCTAGCGCGGCGATTTTGGGGTTGCTGAGGCGGCGAAACAAGAAATAGAGCCCGACCGAGCAGACGCTGCTCGAGAAGACGCTCACCGTGTTCATCAGCGCGGGCAGCGCGCGAATTGGCAATCCGTGGTCGAGCGCTAGCTTCAAGGACTGGATGTACAGAGGACTCGTGCGGAGCCGATAATCCACCTGATCCATGTAGATGACACGGCTCGCGTGCCAATGGATCGCGTCGCTCGCGAGGCGTGCCGCGTCTTGCTCGCCGAAGCCGGAGAGCCGGAAACACCAGTGCACGATGAATGCTACGACCGCACTAGCCGCGACCAGAATCAGCTCGCGCTTGGTCGGCTTCGACGCTTTCGTGGACTCTGACTCGCGCGCCGCGCTTTCGGGTTTGGAATCGGTCATCGTGAGCTCAGAGAGTTTTTGCGCTCGGGTCGAGCGTGTACAAGCGATAGCCGGTGCCCACTCGGCGAACCGTCGAGTGCTGATCCAAGAACCTGAGCAGCCCCGAGCTCGATTCGCGTGACAAGAGCACGTGCGTCACGCCGTAGTGCGCCAGGATCTGAGCGCGTTGTTCATCGGTCGAGCGCCCCAAGAAGCGGGCCACGTAGAATTCGCGCTCGGTTTGGTCTGAAACCAGGGGATCGTAGTGGTACAATACGAGCACTTTTGGTCCGAATGTGGGCAACGGCCAAGACAAGAGTGGGCTCGCGAGCACGACCGCATTCTGCCCAGCCGCGTCGGCGAAGGCCTTCATGTTGCTCACTACCGGGCTCTCTGGGCGGGAGTAGAACTTCGGGTTACGCAGCGTGTCCCGCGCTAGGAGCGCGCTATGCACCGCGAAGACGACGAGCAATGCCGCGATGCCGCACGCGGCGGCGACCTTCGACCAAGGTCGGTCGAAGAGCGGCCAAGCGTGCTCGTAGCTGGGGGTGAGCTTCAGCAGCAGCCAAACCACGCCGATGTGCAGATAGACGATGGCGAGCAGCACGAAGCGGTGCCCGAGCGGTAAGTCGACGAACACATTGACCACGAACGGCAGCAGCATGGACAGCGCGCCGAAGCCGACGAACCAGCGCTCACGCCGGATCAGAAAATAGGGGAGAGCCAAGAGCGCGAGCAGCGCCATGCCGAGTGCAGCGATGAGCCCGTCCGCGTGATAAAATTCGTGGAGCGTGCGCTTCACGTGCAGATCCGCCATCTGGTTCAGGCTATCCCCGGCCCAGCCTGCGGCAGCGCCATGCCCGCCGCGCACCACCTCCCAAGGCGAGAAATACGGCCAAAAACGCGCAAAAATGAGGCCCGCGACCAAGGTCGCAATGAGCTCGAGACGAACGCGCAGCCCGGCCTTCGGCACGCAAATGGCAAGCAGCCCGGTCCCGGACAGCGTCAACATGGCCGTGAGCGGATGAATGATGAACACCGCAGCCGTCCACAGCAGCAGAACGGCAAGGGCGACCTTCGGGCGCGCGAGCTCAGCGCGCAGCAGTCGAACCGCGAGCGCAAAGCCGAGCAAGCTAAGCCCGAGCGCGGTCGTCGAGGGGTAGCTCGCGACCGTAAAGAGCACGTGCAGTTGGTACACGTTCGAATAGTGAAAGCCGTGCCACCAGCCGGTGAGCATCACCAGCAAGCCGTACAGCGGCGCCAGCGGGTGACGAAAGTAGGTCGAGAAAAACACGCGGATGCCGAGTACGAAGAGCAGCGTGTTGGCCACCGCGGAAAGGCTCATGGCGCCGAGCACATTCAGGTGGAGGCCGCGCGCCACTAGCGCGATCAGCAAAAATTGCGGACCAAAGCGCGACGACGGCGCGAGGCTCACGAGGTGCGGATTGCTAGGGTGCCAAGGCTTCTGCATCAGGGCATGCAGCGTTGCCGAGTGTTCCCAATAGTCCGAGCCGCCTTCGAATGTCACCGAGCGCACCCAGATGGCCT
>DATHOI010000493.1:0-3600 GCA_035485095.1 Polyangiaceae bacterium
AGCTGCGCGATGTCGGGAGCAACGTAACCTGGCCGAAACGCGCAAGATCCATCCCCAGACCCCGTGGGTATTCTAGAAACAGCTCTGGATGAGGCCTGCCCGCGTGGATGCCACCCGTCTCCTCTTCGTACACGTTCTCGATCAGTTCGTGGCGTACGACCGCGATTGGGCAAGCGATGTAGGCGCGCGCCACCAAGATCGGAAAGTCACGCACGTAGGTGGCATATTCCTGTTCAAGGTGAACGTGCAGGCGCTCTTTGCGCACCACGCCATTCGTGAACGAAGGCCACGCCCAGTGCGTCTTTCGCTCCATGATCCCGAGCAGCGCTTCCTTGAAGTCGTCTCGATCCATGCCGCATGAACGCTAGCACCTCGTACGCTTCCAGGACCAAAACAGCGACTTGGCTCAAAGGCCGGCCGCGCCCTGCAGGTCACCGCTATCTCACCTTTGTCCGGGTCGCGCGCGCCGTTCCGCGTGCGAAGCGGGCACTTGAGCGGTATGCTTAGTAATCGCGCATGGCGCGCTCTCGCAGTTACACGGAGACTCGCATGGCACGCATGTTCGGCTTCATCGGCAATCGCCCAGATTTAGGGGCTCGCGTGCTCGAAGCAAACGCGAGCTTGCTGCGCGCACGGCGCACTGCGGGCGACCCTCTCGGTTGGGGCCTCGGCTTCTACCAATCGGGCGAAGTGCTGCTGCGTCGCCGTCCCATCGACGACCGAGACGAGATCGATCTGGTGGAGGCGGCCGGCGACATCCGGACCGACGTGCTCATCGGCCACGTGCGCCGCGCTTCGGTGGGCGGCTTGCGCACGGAAAATACCCATCCGTTTCGCTATCGCATGTGGCTCTTTGCACAGACCGGCACGATCTTCGGCTTCGAGCGGCTGCGCGAGCGGCTACTGTCGTCGCAGCCCGAGTTCTTGCGCAAGAACGTGCGCGGCGAGACGGACAGTGAGCTGTTCTTCTATTTGTTTCTGTCGTTCTTGCACGACGCTGGTCACCTGAGTGATTCGCATGTCGCCGCCGAGCACGTGGCGGGCGCCCTGCGTGCTTCGATCGCGCTCGTCGACCGCTTGTCGGCGGAAGAAGGGCACCCCGCAAATAGCGGGGATATCTTGGTCACCAATGGCGAACAACTGGTGGCTGTCCATCGCGAGGGCACCCTGGCCTATCGCGTGTGGAATGGCCGGCGCGACATCGAAGAGCTGCTGGGCGAGGACGGCGTCAGAAAGGCGCGCATTCCCAGTATCGACAGCACGCATTTTTCGCTGATTGCATCGGAGCTCGACAGCACCCCCGTGGGTTGGGTCGAGGTGTCGGCGCAGTCCATCGTCACACTGTCTCGGTCGGATGCGCCGCTGGTCGAGTCGCTCTAGCGCCGCGCTCGCACTGTGCGCGGTCCTGTGGGGCTGCGCCGCGCGAACACCGCAGTTCGTCACGAGCTCGAGCGTCGCTGCTGACGCGAAGCGGCGCCCACCTGGGGTCGCCGAGCCGCGTGCTCCCGTCTCGCCCGAGCCCACGCGCAGCGGTGACGCGCAGGACGAGCTCATCCTGCTGCGCGCGCCAGCTGCGCCGGAGCTCGCGCGTCAGGTCGTGCGCAGCTTCCTGCGCGCAGCGGTCAACGAGACTCCGGAACGGCTCGAGCTTCTGCTCGCGCCCCAAGCGTTCATCGACACCTCGGGTGGCCGGCAACCGGCACGCTCGTTCTGGCGCACACGCCTCTCGCAGCTCGACTACACCGAGCTCAAAGGGCAGCTCCTGTTCCGAGACAGCGATCTCGAGACGTTTCGCGCCGAAGATCTGGCGCGACTGCCCGCGGGCCGACGAATTCCGCTCGAGCTCGGCGTGGACGAGGTGGCCGTGCGTGTACCAATCCGCGTGTCGTGGGCCGGGCGAACCCGGCTTTTCGGCGACGAACTGGTGTTTCGGCTACAGCCCGCCGGCTCGCGCTTCGAGATCGCTGAGATTTCGGAGGACTTTCGGCTACCCTGAGCGTGTGCAATCCGGCCAAAGAGAGGTCTGTCCGAGTTGCGGGGTGCCATTGGCCGCCCGTGTTCCGCGCTGCCCGGCGTGCGGTTACCTGCTCGCGTCGGCGCCGGGTCCCGTCTACCAAAACAGCCTTCCGCCGAAGCGGCCGCGGCCGGTAGGCAGCGCCCGGTCGAGCTTGCCGACAGTCGTAGCGATCGCGGGACTCGCGGTCACCATCGGCATCGTCACAGTGGGTTTTTGGCTCGTCCGGCAACGAGACAACGAACGCGCTGCACTACCCATTGCCTCAGCGTCGGCCCGGGCCGCTCCCGCGCCTGCCCCGCCACCGGTGGTGCTCGAACCCACGACGCTCTTCGCCAAAGCGAAATCCGCGGCGCTCGCCTGGCATGCGGACGCGACGCTCGTGGAAATCGACATCGCGCCGGTCGTCGATCGCAAAGTCGACCCGAACGGTAAGCTTGTCTTCACGTTCGGCAAGCCCGCTGGCAAAAAGCTCGGGCCCGGAAACCCGGTGCAAGCGACGGGGTTCGTGGTCACGGCCGATGCGAGCGGCGTACAGGGTGACGAGCACCCAGCGGGCAAAGCAGTGTCGGTGGCGGAGCCCAATTGCATCTTCGAAGACGTGCTCGGAAAAGCCGAAAAAACAGGCATTTCTGACAGTGACAAGCTGCATTTGCACTACGCGATGAGCGACAAGCTCGCACGCGGGGTTTGGCGCGTGACGCGAGTCGGCGAGTCCGAAGTACTGCGCACGCTCGACGGCTCGAACTGCGCCATCATCGTGCACTAACGCTGATGCACACTCACATCCCGGACAAAATCCGGAAGCTGTCACCCTCGCGCATCAACTGAAGTCGGTTGTCAGCGACGCGTCTGCGCCACACATCCCCATGTGCGGTTGGGATCTTGTAACTGGCGCTGTACGTGTAGTCGACCAGGACGGTGTTCTTCCGCCCTTGGGAGACTTCACGGTAGTGGATCTCGTAGCGGATCGCGGTCGTCTGACTGAACTCGGTCTCGAGGTACTTCTTCAAGTCGTCGTAGTTCATGTCGTCGCTAGCGTCCACGTTACCGCCGTCTTCGAAATAGCTCGGGTGAGCCATTTTGAGCAGCCGAGCGATGTTCCGCTGTTCGACTGCGTGCCGATACTGTTCGCAGTAGTCGATGACACTACGGTTGAAGTCGCTATCCTCGACGTCCGTATTGGCGATGTACTGGTGAGTGCAACCGAGCGCCGTAAGCGCGGCCAGGGCCAAGACGAGGAGCACGATGCGTGAGCGAAAGGGGGTCACTTTTCTCTGTTCGCGGGAAAACGCCGCGGTCCGGGAATGTATTCCGCGGGGACAGTGCCAAACCCGGTCCGCTTCCGCAAGCGCAGGCTCGGCTTCCCGGCCCGTCACCGCCAGTTGGCGGGACTTCAGGCTCGGCCGGAGCGCAGCGCGTGTTTTAGTAGCGGCCAACCGGGCGGTAGCTCGGGAATGCCGCTCGGCGCCTCACTGAGTTGGGAAATCAATGCGTCGGTCTCGAGCGGCATGCCGACTTCGCCCGTGTCGAGCAGCGCGGCGATGGCACCAGGCTCAGGCAGCGTGAGCCCGCCCGCTGCCCAC
>DATHOI010000494.1:0-3072 GCA_035485095.1 Polyangiaceae bacterium
GGTCAGCGGCGTTCGCTTCGGCGGCGTGAAGCCGAAGTCGGCGAGCAGAGGGCTCGCCGCGCCGTACGCGTTCATGACGTACTGCTTGAGACCGCGCGCGACGAGATCGGCCGTGAGGTCGAGCGTCGTGTACTTCTTCCCGAGGTCGATCCACTGGGCTTTCGCCGCGACGACCTGATTGGCAGCGTCGATTCGGCTCTGGAAGAACGCGATCAGCGATGCCGGCGTGAACGACTGGCCCCCCAGCGCGAGCGGGGTCGGTGCGTTCTGCAGATTCTGAACGAAGCCGCTTCGCGGCGGCTGTGAAGGCAGCAAGCGCCAAGTCCTGACCTGCGGCGCGTTTTGGTGGCTCCCTGGGATCGGCGTTGCCCGGCAAGGCGACGCCGAGGAGGCCACCATGGACAAGAGTATCGAGCAGCTGGGTCAGGACCTGGCGTTGGCAAAGTACGCCAAGACGACGTGCAAGAAGTACCTGCGGACGGCGGAGCAGCTGTCGAATCGGTTTGGGCAGCCGTTGGCGAACCTGACGCGTGAGCAGCTGCGCATGTACGTCGAGGAGATCAGCGCGCTGGGCAAGAGCGCGTCGTGGTTGGGCACCCAGATTTGCGCGTTGTCGTTTCTCTATCGCAAGACGCTGGGTCGACCCGAGGTCGTCTCGTTTCTCTCGCATCCGAAGCGTTCGCATCCATTGCCGACGGTCTTGAGCGTGGAGGAGGTGCAGGCCTTGATCGGCGCGATCCGGCGGCCTCGCTACCAGGCGATCGTGATGGTGCTGTACGGGGCAGGGCTTCGCATCGCCGAAGCGCTGGCGCTCGAAGTGAGCGACATCGACGGGGCGCGCGGGGTCATTCGCGTGCGCCACGGCAAGGGAAACAAGGCACGCGAAGCAAAGCTGTCGCCGACTCTGTACGCGTGGCTACGGCAGTACTGGGACCGGGAGCGCCCGCCGCTGCCTTACCTGTTTGCGTCCGGCAAGACGGGCAAACGAGCGTGCGCCGAGTCCGTGCGTGCCGCGCTCGCCGACGCAGCCAAGCAGGCGTGGATCAAAAAGCGAGTGACGCCGCACGTGCTGCGGCACAGTTTCGCGACGCACCTGCTCGAGCAGGGAACCGACGTGCGCGTCGTAGGCGCGTTGCTCGGTCATGCCAGTCTGACTTCGACCGCGCGCTACGGGCGCGTGACCGAGAAGCTCGTACGCCAGACTCCCAGTCCGCTGGACCTGTTGCCGCACAAGCGCTGGTAGGCGGGTGCGCGCGGCCCATCGGGGCCGAGCGCGCTTTGACATCGCGGACATCGTGCGGGCGCACCGCGCCGGACTCGAACGGGTCCGGCCGCTGGCTCGTGCCCAGAAGCGTGCCTTGACCGACATCGCGCAGTGCCGCACCGCGCGGCTCGGCGGGCATGTCGATCAATGCGCCCGCTGCGGATACGAGCACCCGTCATACAACTCGTGCCGCAATCGGCATTGTCCCAAGTGTCAGGCGCTCGCCCAAGAGATCTGGATCGAAACGCGTCGGGTGCGAATGCTCGACGTACGGCATTTCCATGTCGTTTTCACGTTGCCGTCCGAGCTACGGCCGCTCGCCGCGTTTGCGCCCCGCGGGGTCTTCGACGCGCTGATGCAGGCGGCGCAGCGCACGTTGGTCGAGGTGGGCCAACGTCGGCTGCGCGCCACCGTCGGAGCCACCACGGTCCTGCATACGTGGACGCGAAAACTCGAATTTCACCCGCACGTCCACGCCCTCGTCACCGGCGGAGGATTGAGCCTCGAGGGCGAAACGTGGCGCTCCGTCTCGCGCCGATTTCTCTTTCCGGTCCGGGTCCTCGGACAGGTCTTTCGCGGCAAGGTGATGACTGCGCTCGGGCGTGCGTACGACGACGGCGCCTTCGCGCGATTCGACGACTTTCACGATCCGCAGGGCTTTCGCGCGCTGATGGCGCGCGTCGCGCGTCTGTCCTGGAATGTCTACGCCAAAGCCCCCTTCAAGAAGGGCCAGCACGTCCTGGCCTACTTGGGTCGCTACACCCATCGCGTCGGCATCGCCAACAGCCGCCTGCTCGCCGTCTCCGATCGCGCCGTGACCTTTCGCACCAAAGGCCAAGGCACCGAGACGCTCTCGCCCGTCGCGTTTCTCGCGCGCTTGGTGCAACACGTCTTGCCCGACGGCTTGCACAAGATCCGGCACGCGGGCCTCTACGCGTCCGCCTCGACCACTCGACGCGAACTCGCGCGAACGCGCCTCGGCTTGGCGATGCGAACGCTGCCCGCCACCGGCTGGCGACAGCGGCTCGCGCGCCTCACCGGGCGCGATGTCGGCCTGTGTCCGCGTTGCGGCGGACCCCTCGTCTCCGTCCCCATCGCGCGCTGCCGCGACCCACCCCACCTCGCCGCGTAATCGATCGATGCCTCCGACCCACCATCGCCGCTTTGCTTTTTTCACGGTCCCTGGCCGCGTGGGTCGAGATCTACGCGCCGCCCAGGCTTCTTGCCGTCGACGCCTTCGCCATCATCCCCCAACTCCGTCCTAGCGCTTGCGCATCGCGGTCAAAAAACCATAGTCACCGGCAACGGCATGGCTCGCCGCGAGGGCTCGTTCAACGACGCAATTCATCGACGGCCGTCTCCGGGCCATCACGTCGGGTGCGTCGATGAATCGCTCAACACATCCCGTTCGGGCAGGCACGCATCCGTGGCGGGTGCATGCGGCTGCCGCCGATGCGTGCGCCCCTCCGCGTCCTGCGTGCCCGCCTTCGCGTCCTGGGTGCGCCCCTCCGCGTCCTGCGCGCGCGCTTTCGCCTCGTGCCGTGGCGCTTCCGCGTCCTGGGTGCGCCCCTCTGCGTCCTACGTGCCTGCCTCCGCGTCCTGGGTGCGCGCAGTTGTCTTAGGTTTACGCCTACCGACAAGGCCGGTTTCGGAGCCCTTCCCGCTCTCAGACCGTCCGAGCGTTGACCTGTCGATCCACTACGCTCGATGACCCAGCGCAACCGACGCCCCGCCCGCGTCGCCTGCGTGCAGCACCCACGGCGACCGCGACGGCCATCGCGCCGAGGGCCCAATTCGCAGACGATCCC
>DATHOI010000495.1:0-5724 GCA_035485095.1 Polyangiaceae bacterium
ACGACAAATCATTCAAAAACAGCGTCCCAAAGCGGGTCACGTCGCAGGCCATGGCCTGCGTGAGCATGTCCATGTGAGCATTCGTGATGGCGTCGAAGAACGGCTCGCCACCGTTGTACTGGCGGAGTGACGGAAATTTAGTGGCATCTGGCACGGCTGGCACTGCGCACACCGGGCCCGAAGCAGGGCCAGTGCTGAGCGTCTTCTCCAGATCGCTGAGCGCGCTCAGGTGCTGATCGAGCTTTTGTTGCTCGGTCGGCGCGAGCCCGGTGCGCAAACGATTGATGTCCCAGCGCACGTAATCGACCACGCTCTGCCCGAGCTGTTGTTGGCGCAACGCAGCGGCCACCGCCGCCGGATCCGAGCTCGTCGCCAAACCGTCGAAGAGCAAGTGGAATGCTGCGACTGGGTCGATGATCTTGGGCAGCGGCGCTCCGCCGTCCCCGTAGGAGAGCGTGAGACCAGGGTCAGTCGCGTCATTGCCGACGCCCAGGTTGACGCTCGTGATGCGCGTGTCGCTACCGAGCCCCTGAGTGACAGCCAGGAATTGATCGAGCGAGCTATTGAAGGGCTGGTGTGGCGAGCCGTTGATGCGGCTGCCCGTGAGGATGGTGCCGGCCGAGTCGTGCCCATTGGCATTCGAGAGATGATCGATGCCTTCAATGGTAATGATCTGGTTCTTGAAGCTCTTGCCGTAAGTGGCCGCGTCATCGAACGGTTGGAGCGAGCAGGTGTCGTAGGTAAGGTCGAAGTTGGTCTCGGTATCCGTCGACTTCATCGCCCAAAATTCCGCAGAAATGCCGTGCGGATGATAGATGGTGATGAACTTGAGCGGCAGGGTTTCACCCGCAGCTTGCGCCACCGAGTTCTCCAGCAAGCGCGCGAACGGGAGCGCCGCCATGCCCGCACCCATGGCGCGCAGGAAGTTGCGTCGCGTCGGACTCAAACGCCTCACTGGCCCCTCCGAATGTTGAACGTGGGGCTAGTGATGTAAGCCCGTATCGTATCGATGATGTCGCCATCCCCCGCGAAGCTTGCGCCCTTGGTCGCCGCGTTCGTCTGCGTATTCCAGAACTTGATGAAGTCGTCCTCGCTCATCTGGTTGTCCGTGTCACTGTTGCCCGCCGAGCCGCGGAAAATGTTGCGTGCGAAGCATTCACGCACCGACGTGCTCGTCGACAATGCCAACGCCAGTTGGTTGCTATCCGCATAGTTCCCGTCGAAATCGCTGTTTTGAGCGATCGTCACCGAGCTGTCGATCGGTTGCCCTTGGTCTTCGGTCTGGTGCTTGCCCATGCCATCGTAAATTTCGAAGGCCAAGCCGAAGTTGTCGATGCTGGTGTGACACTGGGCGCACACCGGATCGGTCACGTGCGCGGTCAACCGCTGGCGTGTAGTTTTCGTCGGATCGGGGACGAGCGGCACGACGGTGATGTTCAACGAAGCGGGCGACGGCACGCCGATGCACGTGACCCGCCGCAACAGCGCGACACCGCGCAGCACCGGGCCAGTCTCGTTGGCGTGTGCATAGACCGACAAGAACGCGCCCTGATTCAAAATCCCGCGCCGAGTCTGGAGCGTGTAATGATTCTGCGCATTCCGAGTGCTCGACGCCTCGTACAAACCGAGCAGATTGGGATCTTCAGTGGAGGTCCAGTCCGCGCCGAGCAGCTCCTGCACCGTGCGATTGCCCTGCCCGAGCGCGACTAGATCCACGATGAAGTCGGTGGTCTCGGCCACCATCGCCGGCTTCAAGCCGGCAAAATCCGGATACACGGTCGTGTCCTTGGCGGTGTCCTCGAGCTGGTCGGTCCCGAGCCACTCACGCATGACGCGCACGACGCGGTCGCGGGCAGCGCCGCCCGTGAGCAGACCCAAGCTGTCGATCGCACTCGAACGCCCCGCGGGTGTGGCCAGATCACCGCTCGTTGCGGCATCTATCAAGCTCTGGCTGGGGGGACCAGCGGTCAGGATATAGGACATCTCGCTGGCGATTTCGTACGGTGTCAGCGCGACGGTCGCGCCCGTTGCCGCGTTACCCGTCTCCGTGAGGTACAGGAACGCAGCCGACTGCAGCACACCGGTCGCCACTTCCTGGATGCCGTCCGCGTAGGCCGCAGCGTCTGCGCCCGCGTGATAAAGCACGACCAGCTGAGCGACCTCGTCTGCGCCGAGCGGCCTGCGATAGGCGCGCGTCGCGAACGACTGAATGAAGCTCGTGGCACAAGCCTCGCCTTGTGTCGTCGGGTCGGCGCACGGCGCGAGCGTGTCGAGCTGAGCGCGAACCTGACTCGCCAGAATCGTGGCGGCGCCAGAGATTTGCTTGATCAGCACGGAGTCGATGCGCTGCGCGTCGTTCAGCGTAAAACCACTCTGACGAGTGTCGGGCACGAAGCCGGTCGTGACTGGATCGGTGTTGCCCACCACGTCCTTCACTGAGTTTTCGAACTCGGCGTTCGTCAGCCGGCGAATTCGCGTCGGCAGCAAGGCCGCAGGCTGCGTGTCGGGGGGCAAAGCGACGCCGCCCGAACCGGCAGCGCCAGCGCCAGGCGCGCGCGGCCCGCCCGAGCTCGTCGGCTGCCCGGCGCCCGAGCCCTCGAGCTTACCGATACAGCTGGTCAGCGCGGCCAGGAGCGGCAACGCAAGCAAAAGACGTAGCTCAGGCGTAGTGCCCATATCTTGCTTTCTTTGACGTAGATCGCGCCATTTTGCAAAGGATACCCGCTTGCACGCGCGGGATAGCAGTCACGTTGCGCGTCCTCGCGCAGAGCTGGAATCGGTTTCACTCCGAGAAGTAAGCCGATTTATCGAACCAATACCTACCTACATTGGCATTCGGAAAAAACTGGGACCCCGAGCAAACGCTACCCGGGAGTCCCTCTCGCACGCGAGCTATTGCGGCACGTTGCACTGGGTGCCGGTGAACAACATCGTCTGATCGACTTCGAGGCTAGCGGGCGGGTCGACGATGATCGTGTCCGTCGGATTGTCCGCGCTGCTGTCGGTCCCGTTGTCCTCACAGTCGATGAGCGGCTGGCCAAACATCGTCTGACCTGCCGGCGGCACGGACGGACCCATCCACAAATCCACGTGCAAAAGCTGGGTCGCCGTCCATTGATCGGTGCACTCGGCGCACGAGTCTTCCATCATGAAGTACTTTTTTACCTTGGGATAATAGATGAGGGTGCCGGGGTTGATCGTCGCGCCGCCGAAGGTCTCGGGGTCGTCTTTTACGGCCGCCGCGAACGTGACCGGGTCGTCGTACGTGCCTTTGCCTTCGGTCGCGCCGTCGTGCTTGGTTGGGTAACCGTCGCTCATCGGATAAGCGATGTTCGCGCAAGTGTGTTGCGCTTCGGTGTCACACGAGTTGTCGTCGTAGCCGTACCAGGTGACGAACACCTTGTTCCACGTCACGCCCGCGCCGCCGCTCGCCGCACCGTCGGTTCCCGCACCAGACGCGCCACTCGAGGCGCCGCCGCTTGCGCTGGTCGAGCCGCCGTTGGCAGCGCCAGCGCTGCTCGCGCCAGCGTTCGGCGCGCCCCCCGCGGCGTTCGAGCCGCCACCGTTCGTCACGCCGCTGCCGGCAGCGCCAGCGCTCGCACTGGGCGGGCCCTCCGCCGACGAAGAAGAGCAGGCCCACGTGCTACCGAGCAACACGAGACTCAGCAAACCGAATGGAACACGACCACGAGTGTGACGAAACATGCCGGCGCCCTCCTGAGGTCAAGCGGTGAAATCAGCCGAGCTCCAAGCTTCGAGGTTGCAGCGCGAGCGCGCCATCCGAATTGCGATCGAGCCACGAAGTCTGCCAGAAATGGCCATGTTCTCTGCGCTGCCATCGAAAACCTGCATCAGCGCCAGCACGGGTAGGACTTGCACGCACCGGGCTTTCGGAGTGCTCTCCCGAATCATGCCTCGCTGGCTCGGTGCTCTCGGTGCTCTCGGTGTCCTGGCTCTCGCGATTGCTTGCAAGCGTACGAGCACGAATCATGCGCCGGCCTCGGCAGCGGCAAGCGGCAGCGCTGCACGGCGAGTTGCGCGCAGCGCTGACCGCCAGCACGTCGGCGCAGGCGCCTTCGATTTGGTCAGCACCGACGACGGAGCGGCGTTGGTTTGGGCGCACGCTGGCGCGAGCGTGTCTCTGACGGTGCTCGACGAGCTGGGAGCCGAGCGTCGAACCGAGCCTGCGTTCGCCGAACCCGACGATGCGGGAGCTGCGACCTCGAGCATCTCCGAAATTGCCGCGGCGGCGCGCGGCAATGAGCTCGGCATCGCGTGGCTCGAACAAACGGGCGACGCAGCGCGAACCCGCGGTCTCGTGCGACCGCTCGTCGAAAATGGCAGCGCCGCGCCCGCGATCATCGAGATCGGCCCGGTGCTCACGCCCGTGTCGGTGCCGCGGGGCAATCTCGCCATCACGAGCAGCAAGGACCGCTTTTTGGTGCTGTCGCGCGGCCAAAAAAGCGAATGCATCGACGCCACGCAAAGCGATTGCGTCAGCTTCGGATTTCACCGATTGGACGGAGCGAAGGCGAGCGCGCAGAGCTTGCCGCTCACCGTGCCCCTGCCCTGCGATCAAAATTCGGTCAGCTTCGCGGTGGCGGGCTCGCGTTGGTATTACGGCGTATGCTCGCGCGCCACCGGCAAACCGATCACGACTTTGTTCAGCATTCAGAGCGACCCGGAGTACGCGCGGGCCGATCGCATCCTCGAGGGTTGCTTGCCAATCGGCGCGCTGTCTCAAGGCAACGACTTGCTCGTGATCGGCGATTGCGGCGGCGAGCGCCGCGGCGTGCGTGTGCGTGGTGGTAACGCCGAGACGAGCGACCTGCGCGTCGATCGCCTGGACGCCGTCTGCGACGCCGGGCATCCCCTGATTCACCAATTGGGACCCGGCGGCCTGAGCCTCACGCTGGACGCGCCACGTGACCGGTTGGAGGCATTTTTACCGGCGGAATACGCCGCACCGGCGTCACGCGCGGTCTGGACGGGACAGCTCTTGCTCGTCGCCAGCCTGAAAAACGCATCAATCACCCTAAAGGGTTATCGATGCGACTCGACCCTGCTGCGCGAAGTCCCGCTTGCAGCCCCGGCACGCTGACGCCTGCCAACGGCAAACGCGACGCGAGTCGGCAGCGCGAGCCGGCTCGCCGGGCGGCTCTCCCAGCGCGATGTCCAAGCTTTTGAGCCCTCGGCCGGGTGCGGCGGGCTTGGGCGCCGCGCTCGGGCTTGAGGGCTCCGGCCGCGCGCGCCCGTCTCGGTATCATGCGGCGAGCAGGAGGCGCGGCCGGCCGTCTCGTGGCGGAAACCGCTGGGAGCAACCCCTTTGGCAGCAGTCACGCTCCGCTCAGCGGCGACTTGTGAACCCGCACTAGAACTGGTTCCACATTTTTGACGCACTGGCTTCACTGCGACGGGTGATGCTCGCGAGAACCAGATCTTGCTGCCGATTGCGGCGAGAGGATGTTCTTTCACTCGCAGCGAAGTTCGTCGGGTAAAGTTGATAAACATTGAATCGTGCTTCTACGTTGAGCGCCATGCTCATCCGTCTCAGCAAATCCACGCTCGCGTTGGTCGCGGTGACACTGATCGCCGCGTGCTCGAATTCCGATGGCTCGACCGTCCCCGGCGGCAGCTCGAACAACAACGGCAACGGCAACAACGGCACGGGCGGCAACTCGCTCGGCATCGGCACGGGCAACGGAGCAGGCTCGACCGGCGTCG
>DATHOI010000496.1:0-6292 GCA_035485095.1 Polyangiaceae bacterium
CAACTGACAAGCTCACGGAGCATTTACGGACGCTCGGGAATCTAGACAATTGCGCGCGCGTAACGGTCCGTCCGCACGGGGCCGGCGTGGTTCTGGAAATCACGACCAGCGACGGCCGGTCGGCGACGCGGCAAGTCCGGAGTGTCGCCGCTTTGCTCCGGACCACCGAGGCACTGCTAGAGATGCCCCCACCGGAGCCCATCCGACCAGCGGCAAAACCGTCACCACTCGAAGTCCCACCGGCGGACCCGGCTCCGCCACGACCGCGAGTCACGTCAATGCACTTCGAGCTAGGCGCCGGAGGCTCGCTTCGCTTCGGGGGTGGTCCTCTCTATGCGGGTGGAGGGGTCGCGAGCTTTGCCGGGTTCATCCTCGATCGTTGGCTCCTCGGTATGTCAGCGCGCTGGGACTTAACAGACGGTTTCGTGAGCCAGCTGACACCGGGCAATTTCTCGATGCGCTCGAGCGCTTATGGCGTGAGCATTGGCAATCGTTTTGAACTCGGCGAAACCAGCGCGGACGCGCTATTCGGCCCGACCATCGTATTGGAGCACGAGCACGCAGACGACAGTGACACCGAGATCCACGGGGACGCTGACGACTTCAGGCTCGCGTTGGCGCTCCGCATCTCGGGTCCCCGATCTTCGCCCATTCGGGCATTCGCAACCAGTGACTTCGAGGCCTCGCCCGCGCGGATTCGCTCTCAGAAATTCATCGATCGATCTCTGCCGCAACTGCCATGGTGGAGCGGCGGTCTGGCCGTGGGCGTGCTGTGGGGCCCCCGATGATTGGCCAGAGGCAGCTGACTCCCGCCAAGCCGGAAGTTAGTGACGCTGCCGCCCTCCATGCTCTCAGCCAAGGGCAGATCGACGCGCTTGGCATAATCTACGATCGCTATCAGTCACACGTATCGAGCTTCGTCTGTCGGGCGACGCACGACGCGAGCGATGTGGAAGACATCGTGCACGCGACGTTCATGACCGCGGCCCGCGCAGCAGGCAACTTCGATGGTCGGACGAGTTGCCGCCCTTGGCTGGTTGGCATTGCCGCGCGTCTGATACATCGACGAAAGCGTGGCCTGTTACGCTTGGCTCGCGCTTTGCGAGAGCTCACGGTGCACCAAGGCGACCGCTTTACCGATCCGCATCGAGAGCTGACGGCACGCGACGACGTGAAGCGTTTGTCCGAAGCGCTCGAAATGCTGACAGAGCCGAAGCGAGTTGTCTTGTTGCTCGCCGAAAGCAGCGGTCTTTCGTGCGACGACATCGCCGAAGCGCTTCAGATCCCAGTCGGAACGGTCTGGACACGGCTGCATCACGCGCGTCGCGACTTACGGCGTCTGCTGAGCAGTGAGGGGACCTCATGAGCGTCCCCCAATGCCAACGGAAATGGCAAATCGAAGCCGCGCGTGACGGTCGTTTGCGAGGCAAAGACCGGGATAGTGCGTTGCGGCATCGAGCGACCTGTGCGGAATGTAGTCGAGAAGATCGTGAGCTCGTCGCGCTCGGGTACGACATGTCGTGCTTACCAGAGTTGGCCCGAGATCCGATGACCGTGCGGCGCTCGCGACAACGGCTCATCGCGGCCTTGAATCGGTCCATCCTCGAGCCACCCATCGCTGAGTCTTCCCTGAGAGCGGCATTGGCGCTTGCGCTCGCTATCGCGGCAGTCGTGGTGGCTGGATTCGCGATCGGGCACAAGGTCATGCAAACCAGCGCAACGGAAGTCCCGGCGTCGGTCGTCGAGGTTCGCGCCGAGGCGGGCACTCGCTGGTCCGAACGAACCAGTCGAGAGAGCGACCAGGTGAACCTTTGGGAGGGTACCGCGGCTTTTACGGTGCATCCGCACAAGCTGCGACGCGTGGTCATTCAACTCCCAGACGGCGAGGTCGAGGACATTGGTACGGTCTTCGAAATTCGCGTCAGCGAACGGCACACACGGCGTATTTCCGTCAGCCAAGGCCGCATCGCCATTCGATTGCGCGGACGCCCCGCGTTCAGCCTGTGCGCCGGCGAAGCTTGGGAAGCAGAGCCCGCCGCTCACAATGGCCCCGAAGCCGAGGCCGCCGCGGGCCGAATTTCACCCCCCCTCTCGAACGCGCACCCCGTTGCGGCAGCCGGCGCGTCGAGTGTCACGACCAGGTCTAGTCACGTCGCAGCGCGACCGCGCGCCTCGGCGACAGCTGAAAAAGGACCTCCATTCTCTGCACCGCTGGCGAACGGTCGACCGGAACCGCGCGCGGAAAATTCGGGCTCGGACGGCGCCGAGGACGACGCCTATCTGCAGCTCCTCGAGTCACTCAAGCGCGACGACAATGCCGGCGCACGAGCTCGAGCGAAGGACTACTTGCTCCGCTTTCCGAATGGATTCAGACGCATCGAGGTCCTGAACATCGCGATGCGCGGCACCCGAGACGCGAGCGATGCAGCTGGCGCACCCGGGAGTGTCCCCTGAGTCGTTCAACTAGGCTTAGGTTCGAGCCCAACGACCAATGTCCGATCGGCTCGCGAACCACGCGATTGCAACGCATAGCGACGCAGCCACGAGAGTTATTCTCCGGCACTCTCGAAGTCTTTCAGCCGAGCGGCGTTTTGGTGACTGAAAATTCGAAGCCTTGCGGCGCTGCCTCCGCGCGCGCGCGGCGCTATCCTAAGTATTTCCGCAACGCAGCGCACACGGAGGCACAAAAATGGAATTGGGATCACACCCTATTCGGATTTCGGCGATCGGACT
The DNA here is from genome assembly GCA_035485095.1 of Polyangiaceae bacterium. Classification (GTDB taxonomy): domain Bacteria; phylum Myxococcota_A; class Polyangia; order Polyangiales; family Polyangiaceae; genus PMG-095. The sequence continues at coordinate 2,734 of DATHOI010000496.1, forward strand.
CGGTCTGGCCACAGCCATGCTCTCCGGGATCGCGCAGGGAGAGGAACCACACTTCGGCCCGCACGATATCCCGACTATTTTCTACATCTCCAAGAGCGATGATCACAATCGCGTCGACTACGGGATGCGGCTCGGGGACCAGTGCACTCCGCTGAGCAACGCCGCGGTATTCCCCTACTGGCGAGAATTCGAGCATGCACCGCCGGTGCGCACCCATCCTCTTGGAATGTTCGAGTACTTTGCTTACGGTATTTCTGAACAACATACGGTACGTGGTTCGACACCCGTCGAATACGTGATCAAACTCAAACAATTCGGGCAGCGGCCGATTTGGGTCACGACGAAACGTGAAGCCAACGGCCAATGCAGCGCGGTTGCGCGCTGCGCGATTGCGGGTGTTCGCTTCGCCGAACTATTTTCGATCTACGTGAAGCTGTCCGGGCCGCTCTCGGTCGAGTACGTCATCGTAAAGGGCAGGGACCTGGAAACCGGAAAGCTCATCGAGGAGCGGCTCAAGAAGTAGGGCCGCGAGGTCACCCGGATGCTGATTCGGCCCGAGGCCGCGTCGGTGAACGCCAGACCGAGACGAGCAAGAGCAGCGCGGGCAATACCAGAACCGCGCTAGTCAGACACGAAACCTCACCCAATACAGCGACGAGCCCGAAATAGAATAGAGCGCGCGTCTTCGCCAGCAGCAGCGACGAATAGCCGATGATGGTCGTCAGCGAGCACAGGCCGACCGCGCCCCCGGTGGCGATCACGGCCCCTCGTACATCGCACTCGCCGTCATTGACGTAGCGCGCCATGACGTTGACCGCGTAGTCGACGCCGATACCGAAGGTGATTGGGAAGGCGATGAAATTCGCAAAGCTAATTTTGACTCCCAAGAGCATGGTCAGCGCCGCCTGCCAAAGCACGCCCACGATCAGGGACCCGATGACGTAGGACGCCACCCGGTGCGCGCGCAGCACGAGCAACACCACCGCCAGCACTGCAAAAAGAGAAGCCGCGCTCGCGATCGGCGCGTCATGTCGAATCAGCCGCGCAATGTCGGCCGATAGGGGAATCGAGCCGGCGACACGGCCGGGGTGAGCGGGTCGCACCGCAGCAAGGGCTCGGAGTGTATCGGTGAAGTCTGACATCGCCGCGGCCTGCGACAGGTCGCCGCCTGGCTTTGGGTACACGAGTACCTGACGCCCTACCGTACCGTCTCGCTCTTGGAGACCAGTCAAGAATGAGCTTGGCACGTCGTTGACGGTGACCGCGTCGAGATCTTCTCGTCCCAAGAAATCATCGAGCTGCGCCCGCTTCTCCGGGGCAAGGGCGGCACGCACGCGCGGCGTGAGCGTAAGGCGTATCGCGCGAATTTCCTCGATCTTAGCCTGCTGATCGACCGGAACGACGTCCTCGATGGTGCGTACCGTGGCCACGTAGCGCCGCAAGACTCCGTTCGCTAGCGATCCCCGTATGCGTTTGCCCGCCTCTTCGGCATCGGCGACGGTGTCGAACATCACCATCGTCGGGGTCAAGTAGTGACCGAGGAGCCGGTCCATCCGCCTGCCCCAGTACCCCTCGCCGTTGGCCCAGGTGTCGTAACGACGCAACTTGTTGAAGTCTGACTCCAAGCGCGATGCATTGAAGTGCGAGACCTGCCACGTCGAAAGCGCAGTACAAGCGACAGCAATCAGGATGATCAGCGCTGGGCGTCGCTCGATGACGGAAACCAGCGATCGCATGAGCGTGGCGTTCGAGGTCGGCACAACCGCGTGTTTGGGCTCGCGATCTAGCCAACTGATTAAGGGCGGCATCAGCACGAACGCGCAGAGCCAAGAGCAGACCATCCCCAGGCCGCCGATGTACCCAAATTGACGAAAGCCGCGAAATTCAGTCAAGACGAGCGATGCGTAGGACACTCCCGCAGCGAGCGCTGCAGCGATGGTCCCAGCGCGAGCGCCATGCACGCCGTACGCCAGCGCCTCTTCGACGCTCACGCCCTTCTGCCGCTCCTCGCGATAGCGAGCCAGCAAGATGATTCCGAAGTTGATGCCGTTACCCACGATGATGGAGCCGAGGAATGCGGTATTCGAGTTGAGCTCCGTGACGCCGAATGGCGGAAGCGAGGACCACGCGAATGCAAACACGGTGGCCACTAGTAATGGCGGCACGAGCACCAGCACGCTGCGCGACCAGCGAAAGTACCCGATGATCACTGCTATCACGGCGACGATCACGAGAACGGACGACACCGAGAGGTCCCCTTGCAAGGCGTCCAACTCTTCGACGGCGGAGGCGACGTCAGAGGCGTAGCCGACACGCATACCGCTCGCGTACTTTGCGGCGCCGCCCAACGCGGACACGTCGGCCTTCACCCGATCGAGTAGCGCCCGAGCTTGTTCGACGCCGGTTGAAAACCCGCCGAGCTCGACGAACAGCATGGTCAAGGCGTCGTCGGGATTGGTGAAGCGACTGTTTTCGCTCCGCTGCACTGCTGCAGTCCGGGTCTGATACTTACGCTCGATGTCCGACGTATCGACGCTCGGAGCCGGCTCGTCGTCCTCGATATCGAGCCCCGTGTCGCGGGACACTTCGTAGTCTCGACGCGCCTCGATGCGCGCGCGGATCTCACGCAAATCAGCGATATCGACGTAGAGCGGTGCATTGCGTTCGACGAACTTCTGTTCCTCAACCGTGCCGGTACGGACCTCACGCACCAAATCCTTTGGATAAGTCCGGATCCGAGCCGCAAGATCGTCGAGGAACTTCTCACCAGCGGCGATATTTTCTCGCCGACCCGTGTCTACCATCACTCCCAGATATTGCAGGCCATGATTGCGCCGACGAAGCTCGTTCAGCGCAACGACACTCGGAGCCGCGGGAGGCAAAAGCTCCTCGATATCGCTCTTGAGGTGCACGTACAGCTCGACTGTGCGGTAGACGGCAGGCACGCAAGCGAGCAGAACCAGAAACCAAATGGCCCTGCCGTGCTTGAGCAAGAAAGCGACGTACGCCTTGGAGCGCCGGCCCGGCTTCGACACGGAAGCGGTCACGATTGAACGAGCATACTGATTCTGAATTTCATGGTAAAGCCTCGCTCGTGCCTTCTTCGATTGCGACGAGTTTGATCTCAGCGGCGCGCGCGGGCGCGGACGTACTCAAGGCGCACTTCGCTCGCTCGCTCACGCTCGGAGTAATGCAGAAGGGGCCCGCTGATTTCGTTTCTGAAGCAGACTTGCGATCGGAAGCGGCCATCCGCGATGTGCTCAGGGCGGCGTATCCGTCCGCACGCTTCCAAGCGGAAGAGACCGACACCAACCGGACTGACACGGGGCCTCGCTTCATCATCGACCCGCTCGACGGGACCACGAATTTCGTGCGTGAAATAGCTCATTTTTCGGTCACCTTGGCCTATGCAGACGATACCGGGACAGTAGCTGGAGTGGTGCTCGATCCGATGCGTGACGAGCTGTTTTGGGCGGAGCGCGGCGTCGGAGCCTTTCTCGGGGAGCGTCCGCTGCGCGTGTCGTCGCGAGCGTCACTCGATGACGCACTAGTTCACACC
>DATHOI010000497.1:0-5466 GCA_035485095.1 Polyangiaceae bacterium
ACACCGGTCACGCGGAGGCCGGCCTCTACTTCGAGGCAGCGGCCGTGATCGTCACGTTGGTGTTGCTCGGCCAGGTGCTCGAGCTGCGCGCGCGCCAACAAACCAGCTCCGCCATTCGTCAGCTGCTGGAGCTCGGACCCAAAACGGCGCGGCGCATCGATCCGGACGGTCAAGAGCGAGACATCGCGCTCAGCGAGCTGCGCGTCGGAGATCGGCTGCGGATCCGCCCCGGTGAAAAAGTGCCGGTGGACGGCGTCGTGGTCGAAGGCTCGAGCCACGTCGACGAGTCGATGATCACCGGCGAGCCCGTTCCCAAGCGAAAAAACAAGGGCGATCACGTGGTCGGCTCGACCGTAAACGGCACCGGCTCACTCTTGATGCAAGCCGAGAAGGTCGGCGCCGACACGCTCTTGGCTCGCATCGTGAGTCTCGTCTCTCAGGCGCAGCGGAGCCGTGCCCCCATTCAACGCCTGGTCGACCGTGTCGCCGGCTTCTTCGTACCGGGTGTGCTGTTGATTGCGCTCGTGACGTTCGTCATCTGGGTCAGTGTTGGCCCAGAACCGCGGCTGGGCCATGCGCTCGTGAATGCGGTCGCCGTCTTGATCGTCGCGTGCCCCTGCGCGCTCGGCCTCGCCACACCGATGTCGATCTTGGTGGCTACGGGAAAGGGGGCAACTGTCGGCGTCCTCTTCAAAGACGCACGAGCCATCGAGAAGCTCTGCCGAGTCGACACATTGCTGCTAGACAAGACTGGCACGTTGACGGAAGGGAAAGCGCGGCTCACGAAGGTCATCGTGAGCGCCGGGTTCGATGAATCTTCCCTGCTCCGCGCCGCGGCGAGCTTGGAACAACTCAGCGAACACCCTCTGGCACGCGCTATCGTCGATGCCGCGCGCGCGCACGAGCTCGAGCTTTCGAGCCCAACTTCGTTCGAAGCCGTCACCGGCAAGGGCGTGCGCGGCCAGGTCGACGGCAAGTCCATCGCCATCGGCAACTCGGCGCTCTTCGAGACCGACAGCATGCCCACAGGCGAGCTGAGCGAGCACGCTTCGCGTCTGCAGGGTGCTGGCGAGACCACCGTCTTAGTCGTGATCGAGCGCCAATTGGCCGGTTTACTGGCGGTCGCCGATCCGATCAAGGGCGACGCGCAGGCCGCCATTCGCGCGCTCCGTGCTGACGGCCTCCGCGTCGTCATGCTCACCGGCGACGCGCAGCGGACCGCCTCGGCAGTAGGCGCGGAGCTCGGGATCGATGAGGTGATCGCGGGTGTGCTCCCAGATCAAAAGGCCGAGGTCGTGGCGCGCCTACAGAAGGAAGGCCGCGTCGTAGCCATGGCCGGCGACGGGATCAACGATGCACCGGCGCTTGCGCAAGCTGAAGTCGGCATCGCGATGGGCAACGGCACGGACATCGCCATCGAGAGCGCGGGCGTGACCCTATTGCGCGGCGAGCTCAGCGGCATTGTGCGCGCCCGCGCGATCAGCCGGCTGACGCTCGCCAATATCAAACAGAATCTGTTCTTCGCCTTCGTCTACAACTCGCTCGGAGTTCCGATCGCCGCCGGCGTGCTCTACCCGGTCTTCGGCCTGCTCTTGAGCCCGATGCTCGCCGCGGCGGCGATGAGCCTGAGCTCGGTATCGGTGATCGCGAACGCGCTCCGCCTGCGGCACGCGACGCTTTGAGCGTTAGCGACCGCGCTCGAAGGCGCGCCAAGTGCTGCGTGCCTTGGCCAGCACCTCACTCGACGAATACGACGAGGCGCCGATGTGACTGAGCAGGCCGTCGAGCGTCGTCGTGTCCTGGGGAAAGCTCGGGTCCTTCAGAACCACGCGCGCCAAATCTCCAACCGGAGTGCGTAGACTCTTGTGCTTGCTCAACCAAGTGTAGAACGGAGTGAAGGCTGCCATTTGGGGCACCGTTTAGCACGTCGAGCCCACCTGACACCGCCTCGCATTTGGCTGGCCGGAAGAAATTCGCTGTCCCAGCCCGTGTGGCCAGGAAATTCCGAGCGTTTCGCGGCATTCAGGGCTGAAGCTCGGTGTGCGAAATGCCTTCCGCCAACCAGGCGCGTCGGAACGCGTGCGGCGAAAGCCGGCGGCTGATTCCGGCGCGACGCTGCAATTGCGTGACCCAATAGCTGAGAGCGTGGCTGGTGATGCGCACGCGGCGGCACGTCCCGTGGCGCCCCAAGGTCCAGAACAACGGCGCGTCGACGTACTCGGTCTCCTTGTGCTCGAAGGCCAAGTAGCTTCGCAAGACCGCGCTTTGCATCGGGTCTTCGAACGACACGACGCGCGCTTCGCGGCCGTTCTGCCGCGTCCCGCGCACCCTCAGCCGCAGCGTCTGCACGCCCGCGCTCAGATCGCCCCAATTGAGGCCCACGATCTCGTTCTTGCGCAACCCTTCACGGAGCAAAATGAACAAAGCCGCAACGCGCACGTCATCGCGATCGTTCAAATCGAGCGTACCCCACATCTGCTCGAGCTCCTGGGCCGATACCGATCGAGCGCCGCGGGGCCCAGCGCCCTGCTGATCATTGGTGTTCGAGGCACGCGCAACGGAACGAGGCGCGGGCGCCGCGTGGACGAGCACTCGAGCGTCGTTGGCGCCCGAAGCCGCCGGCATTCTCTCGCTGAAAAAATAGCAGGCGCTGCCAATCCGAAGACAATGCACGACTTCATCGGCGCGCAGCGTGGGTTCGGGGACCTGATAGGTGACGCCACCTCTCGTGACCAACGAGCTTGCATTCGGCATGGTGATTCAAGCGCGAGTGTTCCACGCACGAACCGGGTTCCGGTTGTCACTTGAGGTAGAAGCATGATCCAATTTCGTGATGCTCGGGTCGGCGCGCCGTGCACGTGACGTGCACGAAACATTTGCCAGGGGCACGCCCGGCGTCGACCGCTCGCAAAGCGCCCACGCCCCCCTACTCTCGAGCACGCACCGCGACTGCGCATTTCGGCGATGGCAATTGATTGCAGATGCCACCTCGCACCGTGAGGACAGCTGCAACCCGCAGGCGAAAACAGCGTCGTGCTGCTCCGCGCTGACGCGAGCGCGCCTCGGCGTCGAGGTTGACCCACGGCCAAAAGCCCGCGATGCTCCGGGATATGGTGAAGATCAATCGGGGCTCGTGGGGCAAGGTGTCTTTGGGGTTGTGCACGGCGGCTGCGTTCGCGGTTCTGGGCTGTGGCTCGAGTGACGACAAAACCAGCTCGAATAGCTGCGGAACCGCGTTAGAACCAACGCTGCAACCGCTGAGCAACATCCTGCCGGCGGCAGGCAGCTCAGTGCCGAACTCCGCCATCGTGCACAGTTTCACGATCGATGGGGAGCTGTTGCAAGTGCCGCCGAGCTTCGGCGAAGCAGCGGCGCACACTGCCGGCGACCCGATTCCGGCCACGTTGACGTGGACGTTCGCACCGTCTGCGGATGGCAAGAGCACCGTATACACGGCACAGCCCGTGACGTGGACGACGGCGCCCGGTCACGTCGAGCTCTCTTGGGGTGGCGACATCCAAAACATAGCCAGTGGCTGCGTCTCGTACTTTCAAAATCCGGTCTTCTCTTACGACGTCACGGCGGCGCCCTAGCCTCGCGCAGCTACATCGGCGCACGCGCGCAGCGCACGCCGACCGCATGCGACTTGGATGAAGGAGCGCTCGCTCAAACCGCATCCCAGGCTCGCGCAAGTCTCCTTCACCTATTTCGGCCGAGCCCCGAAGATGGGTTCGTGGCCGGATTCGAGGCCGAGCGGCAGTGCTTGGCGCGCGGCTCTATCCCCACCACGCCGAAGCAAGCTCTGATGTTCAAGTTTGAACTTCAGAGTTGAAACGCAATAGCGCACCAACGTTGGCAGTGCTTGCCCGCGAGCTCGACCGCGTCGATGACTTGAATTGCGTCGGGACCACAACGGCGACGCGAGCGGCGCCTTGGCGTTCGTCTTTCAGAGCTCAGTTTTCCAACAGAGCATACAAACCGGGCACCACGAGATCCGCACCTGGCAAATTCTCGGCGTGACCGATGCCGACCGCGAACATGCCACCGGCCTTGGCCGCCTCCACACCCGCCGCCGCGTCCTCGTACACGACGCACGCCGCAGGAGCGACGCCGAGGGCCTGCGCACCGAGCAAAAACACTTGCGGGTCCGGCTTCGACTTACTGATCTTGTTGCCGTCGATCACTACGTCGAACAGCCCGCGCACACCCAGGTTTTCCAGGATGATTTCTGCGTTCTTGCTGGCCGAGCCGAGCGCGATTTTTACGCCGCGCGCGCGCAGAGCGAGCAAGTATTCGCGTGCACCGCGCAAAATCTCGGAGGCGTCGATCTTCTGGACCATCTCGACATAGCGACCGTTTTTGATCGTCGCCAAACGGAGCTTCTCTTCAGCGTCGAGCTCGACTTTGCCGATGCCCAGAATGATGTCCAGCGACTCCATGCGGCTGATGCCTTTGAGTTGCTCGTTTTGCGCCTCGGACAAATCGAACCCGAGGCCGTTGGCGAGCTCGCGCCAAGCCAGGTAGTGAAATTTGGCCGTGTCGACGATCACGCCGTCTAGGTCGAACAGCGCAGCCTGCATCGAATCGAGCATCTCGTAGCTTTCCTTGTTTTTGATGTGGAGTGAACCGAGCGGCGCCGCTCAGTGAGTGGGCAGCGCGGGCTGGCCCTTGATCAGGAACTTGGGGTGTGGGCCGTGCTCTTCGAGCACGCGCACCGAGGCGCGCTCTTTCTCGACGCTGATCTCGTACGAGTTCTTGCCGAACTTGTATGGGATGACGACCTTTTGCCAATGCTCCGGCAAACGCGGCGTAATGCTCACGCCGTCTGCCGTGCTCAACAAGCCGCAAAAGCCCTTGATCACGGACAGCCACGCGCCGCCGTTGGCCGCGGGGTGCGTCCCGCCGATGAACAAGTCACCCACGTATTGCTTGGATTTTCCGGTGATGTCGATCGTCGCCGTCTTCATGAAGTAGCGATAGGCAAAGTCCAACTCACCAATCTCAGCCGCCACGATCGCGTACGAGCATGCGCTGAGACTCGAACCGTGCTCGGTGCGCGGCTCGTAGTACCGCCAGTTGTCCCGTTTGACTTGCGTCGAATAGCGATCGGCGAACGTGCTGAGTGTGAGCACGACGTCAGCTTGCTTGAGGATCCGCGTCCACACCGCGAGGCCTTCACCACCGCCCAAGTACTCGTTCGGGTGCTTTTTGCGCGCGTTGAGCTCGGCGAGCGACACGTCTTCGAGCGTGAAGTAGCGATCGAACTGCGGAATGACACCAGTCTCGGGATCGGGCTCGGCGACGTACAGCTTTTGGGCCATATCGCGAATCGAGGCCACGATTTCTCCGAATTTGCTGCGCTCTAGGATTTTTTGGTGCGCCGCGGGGCTCGACTTTTCGAGTGTCTCGTAAGCCCAGAGCGCGGTCTCCAAGGTGTAGGCCGAGAGCACGTTGGTGTAATAGTTG